>JAGWRZ010000053.1 GCA_028876365.1 Acidobacteriota bacterium
GGCGGAGAGCGGCTCGACTTCGAGGACGGCGTGACCCTGATGGAGTCGGACGATCTGCTCGCGCTCGGGGAGCTCGCCGATCTCGCGCGGCGGACGCGCGGCGGAGGCGACGAGGTCTACTTCATCCAGAACCTCTATTTGAACCAGACGAACGTCTGCAGGGTGAAATGCAAGTTCTGCGCCTTCGCGAAGACGCAGAAGCAGGAGGGCGCCTACACGCTCACGGCCGACGAGCTCGCCGAGGACGCCGCCGCCCAGTACGCCCTCTCGAAGTTCACCGAGATCCACTGTGTCAACGGCGAGAACCCGCACGTCGACCTCGAGTTCTACGCGGACGTCCTGCGCAAGCTGAAGTCCGCTCTCCCCGACGTTCATCTCAAGTTCTACACGGCCTCCGAGATCCATCACATGTCGAAGCTCGAGGGCTGCTCCCACGAGGAGGCCCTCCGCGTCCTCAAGGACGCCGGGCTCGGCTCGCTGCCCGGCGGGGGCGCGGAGATCTTCGCCGATCGCGTGCGAAAGCTCATCGCACCGGGCAAGGAGCATCCCGACGAGTGGTTCGACGTGCACGATACGGCGCACCGGATGGGGATCCCGACGCACTGCACGCTTCTCTACGGGCACGTCGAGACCTACGAGGAGCGGATCGACCACATGCTGCGCCTGAGAGCGCAGCAGGATGAGACAGGCGGGTTTCTCGCGTTCATCCCGCTTGCGTTTCACCCCGAGAACACCGTGTTCGAGCGGCGCGGCTTCAAGTTCACGACCGGCGCGGACGACCTGAAGATGATCGCGGTGTCGCGTCTCCTGCTCGACAACATCCCGAACGTGAAGGCGTACTGGATCATGATGGGGATGCCGATGGCGCAGGTCGCGCTCCACTTCGGCGCGAACGACGTGCAGGGAACGGTCGTGCGCGAACAGATCTTCCAGGCCGCGGGCGCGACGAGCGGCACCGAGCAGAAGGTCGGCGAGCTCGTGCGCTTCATCAAGGAGGCGGGCCGCACACCGGTCCAGCGCGACACGCTCTACAACGAGCTTCGGCGATGGTGAATGCGCGCGAGGCGATCGTGAGCGCCGACCTCGAGGCGTTCGCCGCGGCCCTCGCGCCGGACGTCGTCTGGGTCGGCCGGTTTCCCGGCGAGCTCTGTCACAACCGGGACGAGGTGCTCGCGATGCTGGAGGAGGCGCGCGAGCAGGGCGTCGCGCCCCGGCCCGAGATCGTGTACGAGCGCGACGAGAGCTTCGTCGTCGATCCGCATCTCGACGGACGGCATCAGGTGATCACGCTCCACGAGGGGCTCGTCATCGAGGTGCGGGCGTTCCGGACACGGGAGGCGGCGATCGAGGCGCTGGAAGGGCGGCCGTGGTGAAGCTCGGCCGCATCTCCTACGTGAACATGGCGCCGGTCTTCTATCGCGTCGACGCCGAGGTGGAGGAAGTGCTCGGCGTGCCGACCGACCTGAACCGGCTGCTGATCGAGGGCGAGCTCGACACTGCACCGATCTCGTCTATCGAGTACGCCCGCAATGCCGACAAGCTCCGGCTTCTGCCTCGGCTGTGCGTCGCCTCCGAGGGAGCGGTCGAGTCCATCCAGCTCGTGTCGCGCAAGCCGCTCGAGCAGGTTCGCGTCGTCGCGGTGACGCCGGAGTCCGCCACCTCGGTCGTTCTGACCAAGGTGCTCCTGCCGGAGGCCGATCAGGTGCCGCTCGGCGAGGATGCGGACGCGAAGCTCCTCATCGGCGACGCCGCCCTCAAGTCGGCGTTCGAGGACCCGACGCCGCATTTCGATCTCGGGCGCCTGTGGCTCGAGCGCACGGGCCTGCCGATGGTGTTCGCCGTGTGGGCATGCCCCGAGCCGCTCACGGACGGGCTCGCCGAGCTCGAGGATGCGCTCGTCGCCTCGGTCCGCCGGGCCCGCGCCGAGCCCGAGCAGCTCGCGTTCGAGGCGGCGGAGCGCTACGGCTATCCCGCCGGTTTCCTGGCGCGCTACTTCGAGAAGCTCCGCTATCGCTTCGGCCCGCGCGAGCGCGCCGGGCTGTACACGTTCCTCGAGATGGCGCGGGACGCGGGCGAGCTCGACGTCGTCCCCGAGCTGCGCTTCGTGCAGACGACGGGCGCCGCGGTCGCATGAGCGAGATCCTCGAGAAGGCGCTCGACGGCGAGCGGATCACCGACGACGAGGCCGTCGCGCTCCTTCGGTCGCGTGATCTCGTCTCGGTCGGTCGCGTCGCGAACGAGATCCGCAACCGCAAGCACCACCCCGAGCGGATCACGTTCATCATCGACCGCAATCTCAACTACACGAACATCTGCTACACGGACTGTGACTTCTGCGCGTTCTATCGCCGTCCCGGCGACACCCGGGAGGGCTACCTCCTTCCGAAGCCGGTCATCTTCAAGAAGATCGAGGAGACGCTCGCACTCGGCGGCACCGGGCTCCTCATGCAAGGCGGCCACCATCCCGACCTCGGCGTCGAGTTCTACGAGGATCTCTTCTCCTCGATCAAGTCGCGCTATCGGATCCACTTACACGCGCTGTCGCCCTCGGAGGTCCAGCACGTCGCGCGCAGGTCGAAGCTGACGATCGCGGAGGCGCTGACGCGGCTGCGTGACGCCGGCCTCGATTCGATCCCCGGCGGCGGGGCCGAGATCCTCGTCGACCGCGTGCGCAAGATCATCGCGCCGAAGAAGACGAAGACGAGCGAATGGCTCGGGGTCATGCGAGAGGCCCACCGGCTCGGGATCTCCACGACTGCGACGATGATGTACGGCCATGTCGAGACGCTCGAGGAACGCGTCGAGCACATGCGCCGCATTCGCGAGCTCCAGGACGAGACCGGCGGCTTTCGCGCGTTCTTCTCGTGGACATTCCAGGACGACGGCAACCGGATGGGGGCGCAGGTGCCGGTCGAGGCGCGGCCGACGTCGTTCGACTATCTGCTCACGCAGGCCGTCTCGCGCATCTACCTCGACAACGTCCCGCACATCGGCTCTTCGTGGGTGACGCAGGGAAAGAAGATCGGGCAGGTGGCGCTCCAGTTCGGAGCGGACGACCTCGGATCGGTGATGATCGAGGAGAACGTCGTCTCGGCTGCGGGAACCACGTACCGCACGACGGCGGACGAGTTCGTCCACCTCATCCGGTCGCTGGGCAAGACGCCGGTGCAGCGAGACACGCTGTACCGCGACGTCCGCGTCTGGAACTGAGCGGCTTCGGTTACCCTGCGACGGGGTCGTGCTTCGCAAGCTCGTCATCGTCGCCATCGCCGCCGCCGCATTTGCGCTACCTGCGCATGCGCAGACGTCCACGCCGACACTCCTCATGCCCGGGGTCACGTATGAGCGCGAGGTGCAATTCACCTCGCGCGGCCCGGTCGTCCTCGACGTCGTCACCGCGCCGAAACCGGACGGCTCGCTCTACACGCTCGGCCCCGCGCTCGCACACGGCGCCCTCTCGTCGACCGAGCCGCTGACGGGAATCGAGAAGGACGCGAGCGCGGCGGCGACCGTCGTCGGAGTGAACGGCGACTTCTTCGCCGGCAACGGCCCCCCCACCGGGATCGTGATGCGCAACGGCGCGATCGACGCCGCGCCGATCCAGTCGCGCTCGAGCCTCGCGATCGCTCCCGACGGCACCCTGTCCGTCGCCGAGGTCTCGTTCGACGGGACGTGGCGTGGAACCGGGCAACGCCGCCAGTTCGACCTCAACGATCCGCCCGTCGCGGGGCACACGACGCTGTACACGTCGGCGTGGGGGCCGGCGACGCCGCCCGAGACGGCAGCGGTCGTCGCCGACGTCATTCCGGCGCTGCCGCCGCTCCAGCCGAACGCGATCGTCACCGGCACCGTCACCGAGCAGGACGGCGCAGGCGGCATCCCGATCCCTCCCGGCGGCGCGGTGCTCGTCGCCCGCGGCGCGCAGGCGCCCTACCTGAGCGCGGAGGCGCCCGTCGGCACCGGAGTGCAGATCCGGCCGACGCTGACGCCGAACTGGAGCGGCCAGCTCGCGGCGATCGGCGGCGGCCCGCTCCTCGTCGCCGGAGGCAAAGCGATATTCCGCGCGGACGAGGCATTCTCCGACTCCGTCCTCGGCGTGCGCGGCGCGCGCAGCGCGGTCGGCCAGCTGCGCGACGGCCGCATCCTCCTCGTCACCGTCGAGGGCGGCGGCTCCGCGTACAGCGCGGGCATGACGAACTACGAGCTCGCGAACGCGATGGTCCAGCTCGGCGCGGTGACAGCGATGGGCCTCGGCAGCGGCACGTCCGCGAACATGGCGTTCGACGGGACGCTGCTCACGCGTCCGTCGACCAAGGCGGAGCCGCCGATCGCCGATGCGCTGCTCCTCTCCTACATGGGCGTGTACGCGCTCCCGCCGTCGTCCGACGTCGTCTCGCCGAACGGCGACGGCGTCGACGACACCGAGACGTTCTCGTACAAGCTCGTCGCCCCTTCGAACGTGACAGCGACGCTGACCGGCCCCGGCGGCGCCGAGCTGACGCTCGCGCAGGACACGGAGCAGCCGGGGGTGCACACGCTCGCGTGGAACGGGCAGCCCGTCATCGAAGGCCAATGGACCTTCGTCGTCACGGCCACGGAGGTGAGCGGCGGCAGGACGACGACCGCCGAGCGCGACGTCCTGCTCGACGACACGCTCGGGAGCCTCCAGGTGGCGCCGGCCGCGGGGCGTCTCGCCGTCAAGGCGAAGGCGGTCGTGACCGCGGCGTTCCAGCTCGCGCATCCGGCGACCGTGACCGCGACGATCGAGACCCGGACGGGCATCGTCCTCGCGACGCTCCTGCAGAAGAGGCTCCAACCGGGCGCGCAGTCGCTGCCCTGGAACGGCCGGCTCTGGACCGGAGGTCTCGCGTTCACAGGCGCCTATCAGGTTCATGTGGTCGCGACGAACTCGATCGGCACGGTGTCTCTCACCGCGCCGTTCGTCGCCCGCCGGTAACATCCGCGCGCCTTGCTCCTCGCGAGCATCTCCACGAGCTTCACGAACCAGGTCGCCTCGCACGGCGCGTATGCGGTCTTCGGGCTGATGGCGATCGACGCCCTCTTCCCTGCGTTCAGCGAGCTCGTCATGCTCTACGCGGGTGCGGTCGGCGCCGGCGCGTTCACATCCGCGCACACCATCTCCCTCTTCGGAGCCAAGATCCACTTCGGCGCGCTCGCCTTCGTCGTCATGGCGCTCGCGGGGACGCTCGGCTATCTCGTCGGCGCCATCGTGGGCTACGCGGTCGGTCGGCTCGGCGGGCGCGTCCTGCTCGAGGAGCACGGCCGCTGGTTCCACGTCACGCCGGAGCGGCTCGAGCGGGCCGAGCGATGGTTCGCCCGCTGGGGCACCTGGGGCGTGCTCATCGGCCGGATCACACCGGTCATCCGATCGTTCGTCTCGTACCCGGCCGGCGCTCTGGAGATGCCGCTCGGGCCGTACGTCGTCCTCACGACGATCGGATCGGCCATCTGGGCGTTCGCGATCGCCGGCATCGGCTATGCACTCGGTGCGAGCTACACGAGCTTCGACCATGGATTCAAGTACGCCGAGTACGCGATTCTCGCGGTCGTCGTCGTGGCCGTGGCGACCCTCGTCTACCGCTGGGCTACAGTGAGCCGACGCCGTGCCTCAGATACCGCTCGTTGACGTCAAGGCGCAGTACGCGCCGCTGATCCCGGACCTCGAGGCCCGCTTCCGCGAGGTGCTCGAGGACGGGCGGTTCGTCCGCGGGCCCCATTACTGGGCCTTCCAGGAGGAGGCGGCCGCATATCTGGGCGTCAAGAAGTCGATCGGCGTCGCCAACGGCACGGATGCCATCGTCATCGTGCTCGATGCGATGGAGATCGGCCCGGGCGACGAGGTCATCTGCCCTGCATTCACGTTCTACGCAACGGCCGAGTCGATCGCGCGCCGCGGCGCCGCACCTGTGTTCGCCGACATCGACCCGGTGACGATGAACCTCGACGTCGAGGACGTCGCAGCGAAGATCACCTCGCGCACGCGCGCCCTCATGCCGGTTCACCTCTTCGGCCGGCCCGCCCCGATCGCCGACCTCGTCTCGCTCGGCGTTCCGGTGATCGAGGATGCGGCACAGGCGTTCGGCGCGCCCGGCGTCGCGACGCAGGGCCTCGTCTCGACGTACAGCTTCTATCCGACGAAGAACCTCTTCTGCGTCGGCGACGGCGGGCTCGTCGCATCGAACGACGAGGAGCTCGCCGACCGTGTGCAGATGCTCTCGTTCCACGGATCGCGCGACAAGACCGAGTTCGACTTCGTGGGCTACAACTCACGACTCGACGAGCTCCAGGCCGGGATGCTGCGCATCTTCCTCACGCAGCTCGACGGCTGGAACCGCGGCCGCCGCGAGGCCGCCGCGCGCTACGCCGAGCTCGGGCTCGGCGACCTCGTCGAAATCCCGCAGGACGAGCCGGGCCACATCTACCACCTGTTCGTCTGCCGCTCGCCGGAGCGCGACCGCATCCGGGCCGCTCTCACCGAAGCAGGCATCGCCTCCGCGGTCTACTACACGACGCCGCTCCACCTCCAGCCCGCACTACGGTTCCTCGGCAACGAGGCCGGCACCCTGCCGCACACCGAGCTGATCGCGGGCGAGAACTTCTCGGTCCCGCTCTGGCCGGGGATCCCGGTGGAGACGCAGGAGCGCGTCGTCGACGTCGTCCGCAGCGCGGTCGCCGTCGGCGCCCGCGCATGACCGGGCTCGGGCGCTCGCGCTTCCTGCAGGTCCTGACGGACGCGGGGATCGTCGCGCTCTCGTGGTTCCTGGCGTTCCAGCTCCGTTTCGACCACGGCATCCCCGTCTACTACGACACGCTGCTGCGCCGGACGATTCTCCTCGTCGTCGCGATCAAGACCGCCGTCTTCCTCCTCTTCGGCTTCCATCGCCGTTGGTGGCGCTACGTCTCGGTGCGGGACATGTGGAGCGCCGCACGCGGCGTCGTCGTCGCCTCCCTCGTCGCCGACGTAACTGTCTATCTCGCCTCGCCGGTGCACGACGTGCGCCTGCCGCGATCGATCGCGGTGACCGACCTGCTTCTCACGCTCGCGTTCGTCGCCGGCGCGCGCCTCCTCGCGCGCACGCTGATGGAGCGGCCGCGGATGGGCGTCGTCGCCCGCGGCAAGGAGGTGATCGTCGTCGGCGCCGGTGACGCCGGCCGGCTGATCGTCCAGGAGATGCAGCGCTCGCGGCTCCTCGCCTACACCCCGATCGGGTTCGTCGACGACGACGAGCGCAAGCGGAATACACGGATCCTCGGCGTCCGCGTTCTCGGGACGATGGCGGAGCTCCCGCGCTTCGTCCGCGAGTACAAGCCGGACGAGGTGCTCATCGCCATCCCGTCCGCCTCGGGCGAGATGCGGCGGCGCGTCGTCGAGGCGGCGCAGTCCGCCGACGTCCCGGTGAAGACGCTGCCGGGCCTGTATGAGCTCATCTCCGGCGATCTCGATCTCGCCGGCCAGATCCGTCCGGTGCAGGTGGAGGACGTGCTCGGCCGCGAGCAGGTCGAGGTCGACTTCGACACCGTTGCGGCGTATCTCAAGGGGCAGACCGTGCTCGTCACCGGCGCCGGCGGGTCGATCGGCGCGGAGCTCTGTCGTCAGATCGCGCGCGTCGGCCCGACGCGCCTCATCCTCGTCGACAATGCCGAGACGTCGCTCTTCGACATCGAGCGCGAGCTCGTCGACGAGCGCGACTTCACCGCCGCCGTCCCGAAGCTCGTCGACGTCCGGAACCAGAAGGCGCTTCGCCGCGAGGTGTTCGAAAAGTATCGCCCGACGGTCGTCTTCCATGCCGCCGCGTACAAGCACGTGCCTCTGATGGAGACGCATCCGCTCGAATCGGTGCGCAACAACGTCGTCGGCACGCGCATCGTCGCCGAGCTCGCGGCCGAGTTCGCGGTCGACCGCTTCGTTCTCATCTCCACCGACAAGGCCGTCAATCCGAAGACGGTCATGGGCCAGTCGAAGGCGCTGTGCGAATGGATCATCGAGTCGCTGGGCCATCGGCGCGACGTACCGACCCGCTTTGTCGCAGTGCGCTTCGGCAACGTCCTCAACTCATCCGGCTCGGTCATCCCGACCTTTCGCCGCCAGATCGAGCGCGGCGGCCCGGTCACGGTGACACATCCGGAGATGACGCGGTTCTTCATGACGATTCCGGAGGCGGTGTCGCTCGTCGTGCAGGCGGGAGCGATCGGCGGCCGCGGCCAGATCTTCGTCCTCGACATGGGCGATCCGGTGAAGATCGTCGATCTCGCGACCAACATGGTGCGTCTCTCGGGCCACGACCCGCGCCTCCCCGGCGATACGCACACGGGCCCGCGTGACGTGCGCATCGTCTTCACCGGGTCGAGGCCGGGTGAGAAGATCCACGAGCAGCTGTGGAGCGGCGACGAGTCGGTCGGCGAGACCGAGCATCCGAAGATCAAGCGTCTTTCGCGCCCGCCGGTGGACGCGGTGTGGCTGACCGATCAGTTGCGAGAGCTCGAGGCACTCGCCGACGAGGGCGACACGCTCGAGGTGGTCGCGAAGCTTGGCGCGATCGTGCGCGAGCCCAAGCGGGAGGCGGTCACGGCGATGCCGGCGGACCGCCGACGCACCGAAGCGTCACCGCGAACGGCAGACGAACGGTCTGCGTCCTCGTGAACATCGACAGGTAGCGGTACCGCAGCCGGACGCCGTCGGTGAAGACGTCAGGCGACGCGCTCGTCGTCCCGGCGCAGCGGAGACCGAAGCGGACGACGACGATGGCCGTGTCGCCGGGATCGATGCGCACGTTCGAGAAGGCGACGAGCTCCCCCGGATCGGCGCTCGCGGTGGAAGACGTCGTCGCGAGCAGGTCGGTCGGGCCGAGCCACGGCGGCGGCGACTCCCCCGGCGCCGCCAGACCGGTCACGGTGACCGCGAAGCGGCCCGTGTTCTTCAGCGTGAATGCCGTATCGAATTCGTGCCTGCGCGCGAAGGGGAAGAAGACGGGGCGGCCTCCCGAGCCGGATACGGGCTGAACGTCGGCGCCGATGCCCGGCCCCGGCGCGTAACCGGTGGAAAGCGCGCGCAGCGGCGCGTAGCTTCCGAGCCAGAGCCAGAGCCCGAGCACCACGACGCCGACTGCGACAAGCGCGGCCGCTGCAATCGCAGACGCGCGCCTAGCCACGGGCGGAGAGGAGCAGATCGAGCATGAGCGCCGGGTCGCGGCGAATCCTCTCACCCGCCCCCGCGTCTCGCTTCGCGAGGTCGAGCGCCCGCGGGTCGGTCAGCGGCTTCAGCCTGCCCTCGCGGATGAGCGCCTCGTCGACGCCTCCCAGCCGGCCACCGTACGTCGTGTACACCGGAACGCCGAGCGCTGCCGCTTCGCGGTTCATCGTCCCGCCCGCGGAGACGACGACGTCGGCGAGCGCGATGAGGCTTTGCGCATCCACGGCGTGCTCGGGGAGGATGACCGAGGGGAGAGAGAGGCTCTGCACGTACGCGCGTTGCTCCTCGGTGCGCGGCAGCACGAATGCGTGCACGTCCTCGAGTCGGCCGAGATGCTCGAGGGTCATCGGGAACAGCGGGTTCGAGTGGCGGTGATAGAGCGAGACGTCCGGCGGAGGGCGCAGCACGACCAGCACGCGGGCGCGATCGACGCCGAAGCGGTCGAGAAGGGGGATGTCCGGCTCGAAGTCGGACAGGTAGTACTCCTCCTTCAAGCCCGGGTACTGGACGAGCTTCGGCGGCCGCACGCCGTACCTCGTCAGCCGCTCGGGGGGGATCGCCTCGGGCACGACGACCTTCGTCGCCGAGCGGCATCCGAGCTGGTGCTGGAGCGTCGCGAACTCGTAGTCGAAGGTGTCCGCGCTGGGTATGCCGAGTCGCCGCGCGGTGAGCGCCAGCTCGTGCGAGCCGTGCGCGAGCGCGAGGTCGAAGTCGCGGCTTCTCGCCCACCGGTGGAGCGCACCGAGACGGCTCGCCATGCGCCGCGCCTTCTGGAGACGCGAGCGGCCTCCGTGCTTGCCGATGACCGCGTCGGCGGCGAGGCCGTGAAGCTCGAGCAGCTGGAGCGTCTGTGCGTAGTCGCGGGCGGTGATCTCCACCTCGTCGCCGCGCCGGCGCATGATCTCGATCAGCGGCCTGAACACGAGCACGTGCGCGCTCGCCGTCATGTCGACCCAAACCCTCATGCCCGAACCAGCCGGCGACCGGTAGCAGCTACGCAAACGAAAGAGTCACGGAAAGGGGGCGGCGACGCCGAGGTGGCTGCATTCGGCGTTGCGCAGTTGTGACGAACTGGTACGCGTACCTGGTACCGGCCGTTCGCGTGGAGGGGGCCGTTCACGCGAGGAGTGCCTCCATCCGGGCCGAGCGGAGGAGCGGTGGGCTCTGCTCGACGTGGCGCCCGTACCAGAGCGTGAACGCGAGAATCCCCCACAGCTGCCGGCTGTTGTCGACGCGGCGCGCGACATGATCGTCGAGGAGCTTCGCGACCGGCTCCGGGCGGAAGAATCCCTGCCGCCGCAGCGTGTCCGCCGCAAGCGTCTCGCGTGCGAAGGGCGCCAACTCCCCCCGCAGCCACGCCGCCGCGGGAATCGAGAACCCGCGCTTGCGCCCATGGACGACTTCACGCGGCAACAGCGGCTCAGCGGCCTTGCGCAGCAGCACCTTCTTCGACAGTCCGCGCACACGTTGCCTGCGCGGCAGCGCGAACGCGAAGTTCGTCACGATCGGGTCGAGGAACGGCACGCGCGCCTCGAGCGAGTGAGCCATCGACGCACGGTCGGTCTTCACGAGCAGGTCGTCGACGAGGTAGATCGCGAAATCGACGTCCTGGAGACGCGCTAGCTCCTCCGATCCCTCTGTCTGCGCGTACCGCTGCCGGTAGACGTCGACCGGGTCGAAGGCGCTGCGCGTGCCGGTGAGCTCGGCGCGGGCATCCGCGGAGAAGATCTCCTTCCAGCCGTGGTGGCGCTCGAGCGGAGGCAGGTGCGCCGCGCGGACGAAGCGCTTCGCCCGGTACTCGAGACTCACGCGGCCGCCGCCGGCGGGCAGGCGCTCGACGAACGGGGCGGCGAAGCGCGCCAGCGGCCCCACGCGGTCGGCGAGCAGATCGGCCGCGTACGTGTAGTAGCCGCCGAACAGCTCGTCGCCACCCTCGCCGGAGAGCGCGACCTTCACGTGCTCGGCCGCCAGCTGCGAGACGAGATACGTCGGCAGTGCCGACGAGTCGGCGAAGGGCTCGTCGAACGCGTCGGCGAGGGCGGGGAGGAGCAGTTGCGGATCGGGGCGCAGAAGCAGCTCGTGGTGGTTCGTCCCGTACCGCTCGGCGACGCGTCGCGCGTCGTCGCGCTCGTCGAAGCTCCGCTCGGCGAAACCGATGGTGAACGTGTGCACCGCATCGGAGCTCTCCTGCGCCGCGAGCGCCGCGAGGAGCGAGGAGTCGACGCCGCCGGAGAGAAGGACGCCGACGGGCACGTCCGCGAGCAGGTGCGCCCGAACGGAGTCGCGCATTCGCCCACGCAGCTCCTCGATGAGCTCCGCCTCGTCGTCACCGCGCAGCTCACCCTCCCGCAGCGGGGCAGGATGCGCATACCGCTCGAGCCGAACGTCACCGCTCTCCTCCCACACGAGCAGATGGCCGGGCGGCAGCTTCCGAATCGCGCGGAAGATCGAATAGGGACCGGGGATCGAGTTGAAGGCGAGGAATGCCTCGAGCGCATCGACATCGATGTCGCCGCGCGGGAGCGCTCGTATCTCGGACGCGAACGCGAGCGTCCCACCCTCGGTGCGGTAGTACAGAGGCTTGATCCCGTAGCGGTCACGCGCGAGGACGAGCCTGCGCCTTCGGTCGTCCCAGATCGCGATCGCGAACATGCCGCGCAGGCGGCTCGCGAAGCCGACGTCGTACTGCTCGTACAGGTGGACGATCGTCTCCGTGTCCGAGTGCGTCCGGTATGCGTGGCCCTCGCGGCGCAGCTCGTCCATGAGCTCCGGATGGTTGTAGATCTCGCCGTTCTGGACGACGACGCAGCTGCCGTCCTCGTTCGAGATCGGCTGGTCGCCGCCGGCGAGGTCGATGATCGAGAGGCGCCGGGAGGCAAGGGCGACGGGTCCTCGAAGGACGTCACCGGAGGCATCCGGCCCGCGGTGCACGAGCGTCGCGCTCATCGCCTCGAGCCGGGCGCGATCGGGCGCTCCGGCGATTCCACAGATCCCGCACATCGGCGGAACTCTAGGTATGGCAGCGGCGCGGAGCGTCGGCGAACGCCCCCGCCGCCGGCTTCACGCGACCGCCGCGCCAGATGAGACCCGAATGCCAGCCGGCGGCGCGCGTCTCGTCAACGAGCTCGAAGTTGAAGAACGCGTGCACCAGCGGCTGGCATGCAGCCATGTCGATCGCCGTCGCGACGTCCCGCGCCTGCTGTGCCGCCGAGATCTTCGTCGTCTGGAAACCGTCCTCCAGATACCAGATCGACGGTGTACGGCCGAAGGCCGCGAGCGTGGATGCGAGGCGCCGGTAGTCGCCCTCGCCGAGGAAGTCGCCCTCGTGCACCGCGGTCGGCGGCTCGGTCGGAGTCTCCGGGTAGGGGTTGTGACCGAACGCGTCGACGAGAGGGCGCCTTCGCCCGCTCGCGCGATAGGCGGTCGCGAGCGCGTCGAGGAAGCGGATCGGGTCGTGCGCGGACGCGGTGGAATCGAGCACGTTCACCCGGCGTGAATGGAGCTCGTCGTAACACCGCGCGAGCAGCGACTCGTACTCGGCCGGCGTCCCACGCCAGTACGTCGGAGAGTTCGCCTCGTTCCAGACGACGATCGCCTTCGCGTCGGGGACGAGCGCAAGCGCATCCTTTGCGTAGTTGCAGAATCGTCGCTGCTGCCAGGCCGCGGTCGGCGTCTGCGCGCCGAAGCCGAAGACGGCGAGGACGACCATCGTCCTTCGCGCGGCCGTCTCCGCCCGCGCGAGCTCGTCTCGTCGAACCGCGGTCGGGCGGAGCTCTCCGCGCCATGGGACCCACACGCGCACCGCGTCGGCGCCGAGCGCACGCTGACGGCGCACGACGGTGAGCGGGAACGGCGTCCACTTGAGCGTATCGTCGTCGACGCCGACGATCAGCGTCCGGCCCTCATGCGCCGGCCGAACGAGCAGGAAGATGCCGAGGCCGAGCGCGCACACGGCCACCGCGAGGACTATCAGGCGCTTCGTGACGCGAATCCCTCGAGCGACTGCTTGAGCACCCGCCAGCCGGTGGCCAGAACGGTGCGAAGGTAGAGACGGACCGAGCGGTCGGCGATCCACTCGAGATCGTGCGCCAGCTTTTCCGCCATCGACGTCTCGTACCCACGCCGCACCTGCGCGAGGCCCGTGAGGCCGGGGCGAACGACGAGCCGCTGCCAGTACGCAGGAAGCTCGTGCGCGAGCTCTTCGAAGAAGACGGGGCGGATCGGCCGAGGGCCGACGAGGCTCATGTCGCCCCTGAGGACGTTCCAGAACTGAGGGATCTCGTCGAGCTGGGTCGCCTTCAGCCGCTTGCCGAGCGGAGCGAACTCGAGCTCGGTGCGGCGGACGAGCTCCTCGCCGAGATACGGGCCGAGGCGCGACTCCGCGTCCGGCTTCAACGTCCGGAACTTGAGCATCGTGAACAGGCGGCCGCCGCGCCCGACGCGCTCGCCGCGGTAGAAGATCGGGCGCCCGCTCGTTGCGAGGAGCGTGACGGCGATGACCGCAGCGAGCGGAAGCGTGACGAGCAGGAAGAAGGCGGAGAGGACGACATCGAGTGCGCGCAGGAGGACGTCGCGGGGCCGGGCGGGCGTTTCGCGCGCCAGCTCGCGGTAGCCGCGAACGAGGGTGTCCTCGGTCACGTGTCGATGCTAGTGCGCCAAGATGAGAACACAAGGATAAGCTCCGCTTATATGGACACGCGACAGCTGGCGGCGTTCTGCGTCGTCGTCGAGCGGCGGAGCTTCTCACAGGCGGCGGAGCAGCTCGGAGTGACCCAGCCTGCGGTGAGCCTCCAGATCCGCTCGCTCGAGAAGCGCCTGGGCGTCCAGCTGCTCGACCGCTCCGGCCGGCGCGTCGAGCCGACGGAGGCTGGCCGGCGCCTGTACCGGAGCGCGCAGCGTCTGCTCGCGCAGGAGGAGCAGCTGTTCGCGGAGCTCGGCGGCGAGTCGGAAGGAGAGCTCTCCGGCCGCCTCGAGATCGGCGGTTCGACCGGGCCGGGCGGGACGGTGCTGCCGGTCGTTCTCGGCGAGTTCCAGCTGCGGCATCCCGACGTACGCGTCGCACTGACCGTTTCCGACACGCAGCGGGTGATCGAGCAGGTGGCGCGGCGCGAGCTCGAGCTCGGCGTCGTCGGTGCGCAGCGCCGGCAGCGCGGAGTCGCCTTCGAGCCCTTCTTCCGCGACGAGGTGGTGCTCGTCGTGCCGGCCGGGCATCGCTTCGCCGACAAGGAGGTGACGATCGACGAGCTGCGGGAAGAGCCACTCGTGCTCATGCAGGAGGGTGCCGGAGTGCGGCAGGTGATCGAAGACGAGCTGCGCGCCCGCGGGGTGCGTCTGCGCGACTTCGACGTGCGGCTCGAGCTCGGCCTGCAGGAGTCTGCACGGAGCGCGGCCCTCGCCGGCTACGGCTTGACTTTCATCTCGAAGGCTGCGATCGGCGCAGACGTCGAGGCGGGCGCACTTGCCATCGCGCGTGTCGAGGGGCTCGATCCGTCCCGTGAGATCTGGCTCGTCCGCTCGACCGGCCGGGCCGAGACGCGCGCGGCCCAGGCGTTCGTCGACTTCGCACGGGCGAGGTTGCGCGGGTGATCGTCCGCTGGGGGCCGCTCGACCTCGTCTCCGAGGTGTGCGCCGAGATCGGGATCGTCGAGCCGCTCCTCGTGGCCAGCTCACGGTGGGACGATCTCGATCTGCGGCTCGCGCCGGCGGCCCGCTGGCACGAGGTGCCGTCCATCCGCGTGGAGGAGGCCGCGTCGCTCGCCCGCGACGGCGTCGTCGCGATCGGCGGAGGCAGTGCGATCGACCTCGGCAAGGCGATCTCCGCGACCGCGCGCATCCCGCTCGTCTCCGTACCGACCACCTACTCCGGCGCCGAGTGGACGACGTTCTTCGGCGTGCGCGACCCGCAGAGGCGGATGCGCGGAGGCGGTGCGGGCGCGCTTCTGGGCGGGATCGTCTACGACGTCGGGATGACCGTCGACCTGCCGCTCGCCACGACGGTCGGGACCGCGATGAATGCGATCGCCCACTGCGCGGAGGCGCTCTACGCGCACGGTCACACTGCGGAGGCGGACGAGAAGGCGCTCGAGGGCGCGCAGCTGATCTCGGAGTTCTTGCCCCGCGTCGCCGCGTCGCCGCGCGATCGCGACCTGCGTACCGAGCTCCTGCGCGGCGCGTGTCACGGCGGCGAGGCGCTCGCGGGCTCGATGCTGGCGCTCGCTCACGCGATGGCGCAGGCCATCGGCGGCGCATACGGCCTCCCGCACGGAACGCTCAACGGCATCTGCCTTCCGCCGGTGCTTCGCTTCAACACGCGCCATGCGCCGGCGGCGGTGCGCGCCTTCGGCGAGGCGGTCGGCGGCGACGGCGCTGCGCGCGTCGAGGAGCTCACGGCGCTCGGCGGCGTCACCCGCCTGCGCGAGCTCGGCGTGCCGGAGGCCGACCTTCCGGCGCTGGCCGCATCGACGGCTCAGCGTGGCGGCAACCAGGCGAACCCGCATCCGGCGACGCCGACCGAGATCGAGCAGCTGCTGCGCTCGGTCTGGTGAGTCACCTGTAGTTGCGGAGCTCGTCGCGCGCGAAGCCCCATGCGGCGAGCACGCCGAACGCGAGCGCATAGCCGGCGAGTGCGAGCCAGTGCGATGCGCGCCATGGATCGCCGGTGACCGCCGGCCAGAGCACATCGCCCCACTGCCGCGCCGGGGTGTACGGCGAGATCGCGCGGACGGCGCGAGGAAGATCTGCCGGCCCGGTCCAGAGGCCGCCCGCATATGCGAGGAGCATGTACAGGACGTTCGCGACCGGCAACGCGCTCTTCGGCGATGTCCAGTAGGCGATCGTGAGTCCGAGGACGACGAACGGTGCAGATCCCGCGGCGAGCGCCGCGACGAGCCGCACCCACTCGATCGCGGAGAGCGAGACGTGCGTCGTCGTCAGCGAGAGGACGACGACGACGGCGACGGAGGCGGCGGTGAACGCGAGCGCCGCGAGCATCCGTGCGGCGATGCGCACCGCCGGGGGCGCGGGCAGTGTCCGCAGCCACGCCTGCCACGGCGAGCCGCGCTCGATCGCGCCGGAGACGCCGAACTGGAAGAAGCCGACGCCGATCACACCGAACGCGCAGTACGACGCGAGCACGAGCTCGGGATCGTGCCCCGCGCGCGGGAGCCCGAAGAGCGTGAAGACGACGCCGGGAAACGCGAGCGTGCCTGCCGTGAACCCCGGAAACCGGACGAGCTCGACGACCTGCACCCGCGCGTGCGCGAGCGCCAGCCTCATCGCGTCAGACGCAGGAGCTCCTCCTCCGATTCGATGTGGCCGTCGGCGACGACGGCGCCGCGGTGGAGGACGACGACTCTGCCGGCGAGCGCGTGCGCCTCCTCGAGATGATGCGTCGTGAACAGCACGGTGCCGCCGAACGAGCGGATCGCATCCCATGCGCCGCGGCGGGACTCGACGTCGAGCCCGGTCGTCGGCTCGTCGAGCAGGACGAGGTCGGGTCTGGTCGCGAACGCGAGCGCGAGTGCGAGCCTGCGCCGCTCGCCCCCCGACAGCGCGCCGTTCTGCGGGCGGATGACGTCGGCCAGGCCGAACCGCCAGACGAGCTCGTCGAAGGGAAGCGGGTCGGGGGCGTGGAGACGCGCGAGGTCGAGGATCTCCCTTCCGCGAAGCGTCGGCGGGAAGTCCATCTGCTGCGGTGTCGTGCCGATCCGTCGGCGTGCCCGCCACTCGCGCGGATCGGAGCCGAAGACGCGAACGCTTCCCGCCGTCGGCCGCCGCAGGCCGGCGCACAGGCTCACGAGCGTCGTCTTGCCTGCGCCGTTCGGGCCGAGCAGGGCGACGAGCTCTCCCGGCGCGATCGTGAGGTCGAGGGGCCCGAGCGCCCGGTGTCCGCCGTAGCTCTTCGTCGCGCTCCGGAGCGCGATCGCCGCGCAGGCCGGCGAGCCGCGACCGGCGACGGCGGCGAGGTTGTAGGTCGCATGCGCGACGGCGCAGGCGAGGAGGCTTCCGCTCGCGAGGAAGAGCAGGCCGAACGTCCCGCCGGTGACCACGTGCACGGAGGCGCCGCGCCCGCCCAGAAGCGGCACGTGCGTCGACGCGAACGCGGCGGAGGTGACGACGACCGCCGAAACCGCGCCGGCGACCGGTGCGATCCGCGCGAGAGCGAAGCCGCGCCAGATCGCCTCCTCGCTCATGCCTACGAGGGCGACGACACCGGCCGCGCGCGTGAAGACGGGGCGAGGGAGCGCGCCGGCCAGGGCGACGAAAAGGCTCGCGCCGACCGCGATCCCGAGGGCGACGCCGAGGAGAGCGGCCACCGGCGGCCTCGGCGGCCGCGTCGGCGCGACGACGAGCAAGAGCGGCCCTGCGAGCGCGAGCGCCGCAACGGGCGCGAGGGCCCGGCTCACCCGAGCACCACCGCATACACGACGGACTCGTCGACGCCGTCGGCGCCGGCGAGCTCGTCGACGCAGCCGTCGTAGTAGCCGCCGAAGGGAAGCGCGACGACGTCGAGCGCGGCGGCCGCGAGCGCCAGGTTCTGGACGACATGACCCGCCTCGAGCAGGGCGAAGCGATAGCCGCGCAGACCGTATTTGAAGCGCGTCCTTCCGAAGACGGCGAGGACGAGCACCGCCGCGGCGGCGTCGTCGACGAGGCTCGGGAGCGGCGAGGCGCGTGTCACCGCCGGCCAGGGATCCTCGACCTCGTGCTCCTCGAGCAGATGCAGCTCCGGGTCGTAGCGGTAGACGCCCCGTCCGCGCAGCGCGACGTACAGCTCGAGGGGATAGAGCGCGCCGCCCGAGGGGACCGTGCGCCGGCCGGGCTCGCGCAGGCCGTACGCCGCGTCGAGCAGCGTCGCGAGCGCGCCGTCGTCGATCGCGCCGCGGAAGCTGCGCCGGCTTCGCCGCCGGTCGATCGCCGTCCACAGCGTGCACGGAGGACGGCGCGGCGCCGGCAGCGGTAGCGTGCGCCGCTGCGGGTTGCGCCGAACGGCACGGGCCGCCGCGGCGCCGAGCGCCTCGTTGCCTTCGAGCCGCACGATTCCGGCCGCCTGCCGGCGCGCGAGGGCAGGACGGAGCTTCGAGGCTTCGTGGAAGAGCTCCGCGGGATCGTCGAGATCGGGCCCGTCGTCGCCGTAGATCTCTGATCGAGCGAGGGGAGCGGTGGCGGGCCGTCTCATGGAAACGGGTGCGGGTCCGGGTTGAGGTCGTCTTCGGCGAGGACGCGGTCGGCGCGTCCGAGGCGACGCGGTTCCTCGTACAGCCTCCGGCCACCGTGGAGCCGCGCTCGGTGCTCGACGTCGAGGGCGCACAGCTCCGGCGCGATCGCGCGAACGACGTGCATGCCGGCCTCGCGGACATCCGGCGAGGTCACCTCGACGGCATATGCGGTGAACCCGCGGCGCGCGAGCCTCTCGCAGATCGACGGGAGAAGCGGTGCGGAAACGTCGGGCACGTGCTCGATGCGCCGCGTCGCGCGGCAGCAGTCGAGGAAGTCGACACGCGGTGCGTTCACGGGATCGGAGTAGAAGCGCACGTGATCGTCGAGCTCCTCCACGGCGTCGGCCGCGGGGGCGGCGGCGCCGCTGCGCCGCAGCGCCTGCGCCCAGGTGCGCACGCGCGTCGCCTCGTCGAGGGCCTTCGTCGCCGCGCGCCGGACGGTGGCGGCGGCAGCGGCGCCGACCCCGAGCGTCTCTCCCCCGCGGACGACCGCAGCGACGATCGGCACCTCCCAGATCGCGCTCAGGTCGACCGCGCGCCAGTGCAGCCCCGTCGGCCGCAGCGACGCCCGCTCGAACGCCTCGAGCTCCGCGTTCCCGGACCACTCGAGGAGCGGCCACGAGAGTCGCGTCTTCCACGTGAGCATGAACGCGTCGCGCTCGAGCACCTCGAGGAGCGCGCCGAGCGTCGCCGATTCGACGGTCGTGTGACAGGCGAGCCCGCTGCTCGTCGTCCGGCACAGAGGCGTCTCGTCGTCGAAGCCGGCGAGATGGACGAGCTGCGCGGGAACGAATGCCGGCTCGCCTCCGGGCAAGGCGACGCCCTCCACCCAGGCGAGGCGCGTCTCCCGGTCGAAGCGCGTGTACGGGAATCCGGCCGAGCCGTACTGCCGCTTCGAGAAGAGCGCGAACCGCAGCGGATCGACCGCGCGCGCCCCGAGCTCGCGCGCGGAGGCGACGATGAGCCGATCCGGGTCGGGAAGGGACGCCGAGTAGCGCTCGAGCGCCTCGCCGAGCGCGGCCGCCCGCGCCTCGCGCGCCGTCTCCCCGGAGCCGCTGCCGACGACGACGCGCGGGTGGGCGCTCTCGCACCAGGCGGCTGCGAGCCGGGCGCCGTCGGGCGCCGCGAGGCCGTCCTCGATCCCGCGGACGACGCCCACGTAGGGCGAGACGACCGATTCAGGCTGCAACGTCGCTCCACGGCGCGAGCGCGGCGCGCCGCGAGGTCGTCGAGCATGCGCTGCAGCGCGGCACGCGATAGACGAAGTGGCGCGTGCAGCGGAGGTCCGGCGCGAGCTCGACCGCGAGCAGCGTGCCGGCGTCGCCGCCGATCGCGACGTGGCGGAGCGCGGTGTGCGCGGCGAGGCCCGCGAGCACGGCGTCGATCGCCGGAGACCCCGGGTAGCGGCCGCGCGCCCGGTCGCGCGCGGCGGCGATGGTCGCGTCGCGACGGAACAGGAAGCACTCGTGGCAGGCAGTCTCCCCCGGTACGAAGACCGGGCCGACGCCTGCGAAGCGGCCGTCGAACGGCAGGACCTGCATCCACTCGGTTCGTGCTGCGAGGAAGCGCGCGTTCAGCTCCGAGAGCAGGTGCACCTCGGCCCCCGAGGGGGCGGCGACGACGAATCCCGACCGGGGCGGATCGTCGGCCCAGTCGAGCCGGCAGGCGGGCCCGAGCAGGCGGCGGGTCTCCTCGGCGGCGGGCCCGGAGCCGAGCACGTGGATCTCGGCGCCGCCGAGGCGCCGCTCGATCTCGTCGACGGAGCGCCCGGTCGTCGCGGCCAGGAGCTCGCTGCAGCGGCTTCCGGCGACTCCCTCCGTGAGGAGGTCGTGTGCGCGCAGGAGCGACAGAGCGTGATCGACGGCGGGCCTCGCGGGCTCCCCGAGCTCGGCGACGACGTCGTCGATCGAGCGCGTCCCGTCGAGCAGAGGGAGCAGGTGCGGCAGGAGCCGCTCGGCCGCGGCGCCTTCGAACTCGAGCACGGAGCCGGCGTAGCGGAGGACGGAGCGGCCGCTCTCGACCGAGAGGCGGTACCACGGCTTGAGCAGCGGCCGCTCCACCGGCTCGCCTACACGATCCTGCTTCTCGAGCACGAGCAGCAGAGGACGATCGCGATGCAGAGCGGGAAGGCCGCATACGCGTTCCCGGTTGCGGGCGACCCCTTCTCGGTGACGCGGAGGTCGAGCAGCTCCTCCGCGAGCTCGTCGAACATCGTCTGGCCTCCTCTTCGAACGACAGTCGAGCCACCGTACCGTTGTCAAAACTGACAATCAAGATGGCAGTTTCAGCCATGACGGTAACCCCGCGTCATATGCACTACTTATTGGTGAAATTAGAGATATACGGGTACCATCACGCCCGCCGTGGCCTCTGCAGCCGCATTCGACGTTCTCGTGATCGGGAGCGGGGCCTCGGGCCTCGCCGCCGCCGTCTCCGCCGAGCGCGCAGGCGCCCGCGTCGCGCTCGCGACGAAGGGCCGGATCCAGTCGTGCAACTCGGCGAAGGCGCAGGGCGGCATCCAGGCCGCACTCGGCGAGGACGACTCGCCCGAGCAGCACGCGGCCGACATCTGGAAGAGCTCGCACGAGACGGCGGACATGGAGCTCGTCGAGATCCTCACCTCCGAGGCGCCCTCGGCGATCCACTGGCTCGAGGAGCTCGGCGTCGCGTTCACGCGCGAGAATGGCACCTACCGCCTCGCCCGCTGCGGCGGCGCGTCGCGCAAGCGGCTCCTGCAGGTCGGCGACCGGACGGGCCACGCGATCACGAAGGCATTGCGCGACGCGGTCGAGGCCTCGAGCGTCACTGTCTTTCCCGATTCGCCGCTGCACGAGCTCGAGCCCGGATGGATCGCGCGCGTGGGAGACGACACCGTGGAGGCGACGACCGTCGTCCTCGCCGCCGGCGGGCGCTGCTACGCCGAGGCGGAGGAGCGCGGCGAGCTCTCGACGAACCATCCCGGCGCCACCGGCGAGGTGACGAGGATCGCGCTCTCGCTCGGCGCCGAGTCGCGCGACCTCGACGCGCTCCAATACCACCCGAACGGCGGCGCGTGGCCGGAGACGATGCAGGGCTACTCGATCCCGGAGACGACGCGCGCGTACGGCGCCGTCCTCCTGAACGCCGACGAGGAGGAGTTCACCGACTCGCTCGGCCCGCGCGACGTCGTCGCGCAGGCGATCCTCGACGAGGTGGCGAAGGGCAAGGGCGTCTCCACGCCCGACGGACGGCCCGCCGTGTGGCTCGACACGACGCGCATCAGCGTCCACGACGCGGAGCTCTCGCTCCCGTACATGCTGCGCCGTTACCGCGCCGGCGGCATCGACCCGCTGACGGAGAAGATCATGACCTACCCCGTGCTGCACTACCAGAACGGCGGACTCGTCATCGACCGCGATGCGAAGACGACGCTCGAGGGGCTCTACGCCTGCGGCGAGATCGCGGGCGGCACGCACGGGCGCAACCGGATGATGGGCAACTCGCTGCTCGAATGCGTCGTCTTCGGAAGGAGGGCCGGCCGTGCCGCAGCTGCTGGACACTGACCTGCACGCCGCGGTGGAGGACGCCGCCGCGCATCTGTACGTGTGGGCGTTGAAGGACATCCCGCAGGACCTGCGCGACGCGCTCCGGGACGCGGCCGGCCGCGAGACGTCGGTGCCCGGGCAGCGCGTCCTCTCGACGATCCTCCGCAACGTCGAGGTCGCCGACAGCGAGCGCAACCTCGTCTGCCAGGACACCGGCATCGCCGTCTACACCTGCCGCGTGGGCGAGCACTTCCCGCTCCATCCGGCGCGCATCTACGAGGCGCTGCGCGACGGCACCGCGCGGGCGACGCTCGAGCATCCGCTGCGCTCGAACGCGGTGCACACGATCACGCGCGAGAACACCGGCCCGAATGTCGGGCACCGCCTGCCGATCGTGCACTGGGAGTTCGTGCCCGACTGGGACGGCCTCGACGTCAAGTGCGTGCCGAAGGGATCCGGCAGCGAGAACATGAGCTTCCTGAAGATGTGCGTCCCCGCCGACGGCGTCGTCGGGATCAAGAAGTTCGTGCTCGAGTCGATCGTCGGCGCCGGCGGCAAGCCGTGCCCGCCCGGGATCGTCGGCGTCGGCATCGGCGGCTCCGCCGACTACGCGATGTACCTCGCGAAGGAGGCGATCGCGCGGCCGATCGGCACGCGCAACGCCGATCCGGTCGTCGCGCAGCTCGAGGACGAGCTCTTCGGTCTCCTGAACGAGACCGGCATCGGGCCGATGGGGCTCGGCGGCGACGTCACCGTCCTCAACTGCCACATCGAGCACGCGGACACGCACATGACCCTGAATCCCGTCGCCGTCAACTACCAGTGCTGGGCCGCGCGCCGTGCGACCGCGCACATCGCGGCCGACGGCGCCGTCGACTACGACCGGGAGGCCTGAGATGGCGGTCCACGAAGTCACGTTCCCGATCACGGACGAGCAGGAGATCCTGAAGCTCCGCGCCGGAGACGAGGTGACGGTGCAGGGGCACATCATCGGCATCCGCGACCGCACGCAGATCCGCATCTTCGACCAGGGGATCGAGCCGCCGATGGATCTCACCGGTGCGTTCCTCCTGCACACCGCGCCGGGCGTGCGCAAGCTCGCCGAGGGCCGCTACGAGAAGGTGTGCATCGGGACGACGACGAGCGCGCGCATGGTGCGCTTCACCGAGCCGCTCGGCGCGCAGTACGGCGTGCGCGCGATCTGCGGCAAGGGCGGCTTCCCCGACGAGGCGATCGAGCCGATGCGAACGCTCGGGATGGTCTACTTCGCCATCGTCGGCGGCGCCGCCGCGCTCGAGACGACGCAGATCGAGGAGATCGAGGAGGTCGCGTGGGAGGAGCTCATGCCCGAGTGCCTGTGGCGCTTCCGCGTCAAGGACTTCGGCCCGCTCACGGTCGGCATCGACGCGCACGGCAACTCGCTCTACCACGACGTCCAGGCAGCCGCGACGAAGAAGCTGGAGGAGCTCTATGCCCGCCTTTGACATCGGCGTCGTCCGCGACGGCGGCCTGACGCACGTCCTCGACAAGGGCCTCGGGCCGCGCGGCTGGGAGGACGTGCTCGAGGTCTCCGGCGACTACATCGACATCGTCAAGCTCGGCTGGGGCACCGCGTACGTCACCTCGGATCTCCGGCGCAAGCTCGACGTGCTGAAGGAGAAGCCCGTCGTCATCGGCGGCACCTTCTTCGAGGTCGTCTACGTCCGCGGAAAGCTCGACGAGTACAAGCAGTGGCTGCGCGACCTCGGCCTCTCGCACGTCGAGATCTCCGACGGGACGATCGAGATCCCGCGCGAGCGCAAGCTCGAGCTCATCGCCGACTTCGCGCGCGACTTCACCGTCCTCTCGGAGGTCGGCTCGAAGGACAGCGAGGTCGTCTTCGCGCCGTACCAGTGGGTCGAGTGGCTGAAGGAAGAGAAGGACGCCGGCGCGTGGAAGGTGATCACCGAGGCGCGGGAGGGCGGCACCGCCGGCATCTTCCGCAAGGACGGCGACATGCGCACCGGCCTGATCGACGAGATCGCGCACGAGATCGACTTCCACGACATCGTCTGGGAGGCGCCGACCAAGGCGTCGCAGGCGTGGTTCATCCGCCACTTCGGGCCCGAGGTCAACCTGGGCAACATCCCGCCGGAGGAGGTCATCCCGCTCGAGACGCTCCGCCTCGGCCTGCGCGGCGACACGCTGAAGGAGGTGCTGCTCGGTGGCGAGCGTGCTCCAGCTTCCTGACGTCGAGGCGATGACGGCGGAGGAGTGCCTCCTCTGGGCCTACGGGCGCTTCGGCGACAAGCTCTGCCTCACGTGCTCGTGGCAGAAGCAGTCGTCCGTCCTCGTGCACATGGTGAGCGAGCTCGGGCTCGACGTCCCCGTCATCGAGCTCGACACGGGCCTCTTCTTCCAGGAGACCTACGAGACGCGCGAGCGGCTCGTGCAGCGCTACGGGCTCGAGCTCGTGCGTCCCGAGGTGATGACGATCGCCGAGCAGCACAGGCAGGAGGGGCCGAACCTGTGGGAGACGAGCCCCGACCGCTGCTGCCACGTGCGCAAGGTCGAGCCGCTCGAGCGCGCGCTCAAGGACTTCGACGCGTGGATCTCCGGCATCCGCCGCGAACAGAGCCTCACGCGCAAGGACGCCGAGCGCGTCGAGTTCAGCGAGCGCTACGACGTCTGGAAGATCCAGCCGCTCGTCGACTGGGACGCGAAGCGCGTCGACGCCTACATCCGCGTGAACGAGATCCCGTACAACCCGCTGCACGACGCCGGCTATCCGTCGATCGGCTGCATCCCGTGCACGCGGCCGGTGAGCCGCGACGAGGACGAGCGCGCGGGGCGCTGGGCCGACTCCGACAAGATCGAGTGCGGAATACACACACGGTGACTCCTTCCGAAATGCATCCAAAGAAGGAGGGGGCTCGCGGGGGAACCATGGGTTCCCCCGCGTTGAAGATCGAGTGCGGAATACACACGAACGCGAAGTGACGGGCTTCACCCTCTGGCTCACCGGTCTCTCCGGCTCGGGCAAGACGACGATCGCCGACCTCGTCGGCCCCGAGCTCGAGCGGCGCGGGCGCATGGTCGAGCGTCTCGACGGCGACGTCGTGCGCACGCACCTCTCGTACGGGCTCGGCTTCTCGAAGGAGGACCGGGACGCGAACATCGAGCGCATCGGCTGGGTCGCGTCGCGCCTCACGCGCGCGGGCGTCGCGGTCATCGTGTCCGCCATCTCGCCGTATGCGGAGTCACGGCGCAAGGCCAGGGCCCTCGTCGAGCCGTACGGCCCGTTTCTCGAGATCCATGTCGCGAC
>JAGWRZ010000054.1 GCA_028876365.1 Acidobacteriota bacterium
CTGCGTGCGGACGGCTCGCCGCAGACGACGGTCGTCTGGGTCGATCGTGAGGACGGGCTGGTGTCCTTCAACACCGCCTACGGCCGTCACAAGCCGGCCAACCTCGAGCGCGCCCCGCGCCTCTCGCTGCTCGTGCTCGACCCCAACGACCCGTACCGGTGGCTGGCCGTCGACGGCACGGCGGAGCTGACGACCGAGGGGTCGGACGCGCAGATCGACCGCCTGGCGAAGAAGTACCTCGACCAAGACGAATACCCGTGGCGCAATCCCCAGGAGCGACGCGTGACCGTCCGCATCCGCCCGAGCCGAGTCGGCTCGTACGGCCTCGACTGACGTCCCCCAAGGGGCGCCCTCAGTCAGAGCGGCTCAGCGGAGTCCTCGTCTGCCCATCGAGGGCAACAGCCGTCGCAGCGGCCGGAGGGCGGCGGAACGGGCAGCGCGCTCCGACAAGCCAAGCGCTCGTTCGAGCTGCTGCTTGCTGCGGGCACCGACGACGCGCGCGACCGGCTGTCCCTGCACGAAGAGGATGATCGTGGGGATGCTCGCCACCTGGTAGCGAAGGGAGAGCGCCGGCTCGGCATCGACATCGACCTTGGCCACGGCGAGCTCGTCGGCTCGCTCGTCGGCAAGCCGCTCGAGCACGGGGGCAACCGCGCGGCAGGGACCGCACCAGGATGCCCAGAAATCGACGATCACCGGGCGGTCGCTCTCGAGCACGTCGGACGCGAACGTCGCGCTGGTCACGGTGATCGTCGCCATGTCCTGCCGTTCGATGCCGAGAACGAGTCCGGCGCTTCACGCGTCAGAGCAGGATGTCGAGTGCGGTCTGGGCGGGGCAGCCGTGCTCGAGCAGGCTGACGGCGAGGTGGAGATCGATGTCCCGCCGTTCGGCGATCTCGGCAGCCTTGCGCCGCCCATAGCCTGCCGCGAGCAGGCAGCGGTAGCGCCAGCGCGCGATGCAGCGGTCTTCCGGCATCCGTCCTGTTCGCTGAGTCGTCGTCTCCATCACAGCCTCCTTCGTTCGTCAGTAGGTTCGACCCGTCGCGACGCCGCTGCGATTCGGACGTTCGTCGCGCGCCGAATCTCTCCGGCGGGGCGGTGCATCTCACGACGCAATGAGCCAGTTGCATCGAGGCGCTTGGGCGAGCGAAGTGCCGGCACGCGGCCGGCCCGGCCAGCGACGAGCTGCGGCGCGTCGCCGCTCGTTGTGGATCGATGCGCCCGGGCAAGAGGCCGGGCTCGACCTGATCCAGCGGCTGCGTCCTCTGCGCGCCGAGGTCGCTCCGGACCGGGACGGCCATTGCCGCATCGGCGTCGAGGCGACGGGTCGAGACCGAGACGCGGTCGTCATCCGCGCGCTCGCTGTCCTGCTCGACTGGGCGCGTGAGCACGGGATCGCGGTGACCCGGCTCGAGCTCGACGGACGGGCGGTTGTCGTCGCTCTCTAATCCGGCCGAGCCGTTCGGATGGCCCGGGATCGTGCCGACGTGGACGTCGAGCGCGAAGGACGCGGTCACGACCGCGCTCGGCCCGAGCCGGGTCTGGGCGACGCTCGGCTTCGGGATCCTCAACGAGGTCTACTGGCCGGCGACCGGCCGGCCGCAGGTGCGCGACCTCGGCTTCCTGGTTGCCGGCGGCGGCGACTGGGTCGAGGTGAAGCGCGCGCAGGCGTACAGGCTCGAGACGCCGAGCCCGTGCGTGCCGCTGCCTCGGCTCGTGCACGAGGGCGACGGGTACCGGCTCGAACTCGAGATCGTGCCCGACCCGCTGCGAGACGTCCTGCTCATCTCGCACCAGCTCACGGGCGAGGGGCGGCTGCTCTACCCGCTGCTCGCGCCGCACCTCGGCGGCAGCGGCCACGGCAACACCGCCTGGGTCGACGGCGGCCTGCACGCGGCGAAGGGCGCGGAGGCGCTCGCGCTGCTCTCGGCGACCCCCTTCGCGCGCGCGAGTGCCGGTTTCGTCGGCGCCTCCGACGGCTGGCAGGACTTCGCCCGCAACGGTGCGATGACCTGGGAGTTCGCGCGCGCCGAGAACGGCAACGTCGCCCTGATCGGGGAGCTGCCGCCCGGCGAGGGAGTGCTCGCGCTCGGCTTCGCGGCGACGCCCGAAGGCGCCGCGACGCTCGCCGGGTCGGCGCTCGCCGAGGGGTACGAGCCGATCCGCGAGCGCTTCGTCGCCGGCTGGGAGACGTGGCGGGACGGCCTGAAGCTGCCGCGCGGCAAGGCGGAGCTGCGACAGGAGGCGCTCCTTTCCGCCGCGGTGCTGAAGGTGCACGAGGACCGCACGTTTCCCGGCGCGACCGTGGCGAGCCTGTCGGTGCCGTGGGGCTTCGCCCACGACGACGCGGGCGGCTACCACCTCGTCTGGGCACGCGACGCCGTCGAGACGGGGCTCGCGCTGCTCGCGATCGGCGACGTCGAGGGAGCGCAGCGCATGCTCTCCTACCTCGCCGCCACCCAGAGCAGTAGCGGCTGCTGGTCGCAGAACTTCTATCCGGACGGGCGCCCGTACTGGACGGGGATCCAGCTCGACGAGGTCGGCTTCCCGATCCTGCTCGCGGCGAAGCTGCGCGAGCTCGGCACTGTCGAGGAAACCCGGATCGACGGGATGGTGCGCTCGGCGGCCGGCTACCTCGCCCGCACCGGGCCGCTCAGCCCGCAGGACCGTTGGGAGGAGAACGCAGGCGCGAGCCCGTTCACGCTCGCGGTAGAAGTAGCGGCGCTGATTGCTGCCGCCGACTGGCTGGAAGGAGACGACCGCGAGTACGTGCTCGCCCTCGCCGACTGCTGGAACGAGCGGATCGAGGACTGGACGTACGTCGCCGGCGCCGAGCTCGCCGAGCACTATCACGTCCCCGGCTACTACGTTCGCATCGGACCGCCGCCGGTCGACGGAGGCCTCTGCGGCCGCATTCCCGTCCGCAACCGTGCTGGCGAGAGCGTGCCCGCGACGGCGCTCGTCGGGCTCGACTTCCTCTACCTCGCCCGGCTCGGCCTGCGCGACCCGCACGACCCGCGGATCACCGCCACCCTCACCGTCGTCGACGGCGAGCTGCGCGCACAGCTACCGACCGGTGTCGCCTACCACCGCTACGAGGGCGACGGCTACGGCGAGCACGCCGACGGCAGCCCCTTCGACGGCAGCGGCATCGGCCGCCCCTGGCCGCTGCTGGCCGGCGAGCGTGGCCACGCGGCGCTCCTCCGCGGCGAGGATCCGCGCCCCTACCTGGAATCGATGGCGCGGATGACCAGCCCCGGCGGCCTCATCCCCGAGCAGGTCTGGGACGCTGAGCCGATCCCCGAACGAAACCTCTTCCCGGGCAAGCCGAGCGGCAGCGCGATGCCGCTCGTCTGGGCGCACGGCGAATACCTGAAGCTGTACACGGCACGCGCGGCGAAGCGCCCGATCGAGCTGCTACCGGCAGTCGAGCAGCGCTACGGCGGCGCCGCTCCGACCGCGGCGACGACCTGGTTCTGGCGCGAGCAAGCTCCAGTCACGCGCTTGCCTGCCGGCCGCGGGCTCGTGATCGAGGCGACCGAGCCGTTCACGCTCCACGCCGGCTTCGACGGCTGGCAGGCCGTCAGCGACCGCGACTCGCGTCCGCTCGGCCTCGGCATGCACGGCGTCCACCTCGAGCCTGACGAGTTCGCCGAGCATGCGAGCCTCGAGTTCACGCGCCGCCTCGAGTCGGGCTGGGAGGGCCGCGACTGGCACGTCGAGCTCGCCTGAGGCTAGTCGAGCAGGACCGTGTCGTAGATCCTCGGGCTCGGGTGGCGCGACGCCGAGCTCGCAGACGATCGGCATCAGCTGCGCGGCGAACGCCTGGAGCTCTCCGAGAATCTTTGACCGCGAGCAGCGGGTCGAACGATCGTGGACAGTGCGATCGCGACCCGCCCCCGCCACCGGATCTTCCTTCTCGGTCTGCTCGCGCCGGCGTTGGCCGCGGCCGCGCTCTTCCTCGTCCCGTGGGCCGTCTGGCTCGCGCGCACGCTGCCGGCCTCCCACACCGCTCACCACTGGGCGATCGCCTGGGCCGGCTTCGACGGCGGCCTCGCGCTCGCGCTCGCCTCAACGGCGGTCAGCGCGATCCGGCACTCGCCCTGGCTCGTTGCCGCAGCGAGCGCGACGGGGACGCTGCTCGTCGTCGACGCCTGGTTCGACGTGCTCACCGCGCACAGCGGGGGCGAGCTCGCTCTCGCCGCCGCCGAGGCGGCGTTCGTCGAGTTGCCACTGGCCGCGCTCAGCTTCTGGATCGTCCGCGACGCCGAACGGGCGATCCGCAGCCTGTGTAAGTGCCTGCGCATCCCGCTCCCCGCGGAGGAGCCCGCTCCGGCGGCGGGGCTGGCGCTGCGGCGTATCGACAGCGGTCGTCGATGAGTCGCGTTCGACCGCAGGACTGACCCATGAGCGGTGCGAGCACCTTCTAGGGCGGCTTCGGGGCGTCGCGTACTACGGTTCGCGCGTGGGCACCTACAACTACGAGCGCTTCGACACCTATGTCGAGAGCGGCGTGGACGAGCGCGAGTTCGCCGCCTTCCCGAACATGCTGCACGCGGGCGAGCGCGCGCCCGACGGCGAGCTGACCCGGTTCGACGGAGGAAGCGTCCGCCTGTCCGAGCTGTGGCGCCGGCAGGGCGTGGTGCTCGAGTTCGGCTCGTACACCTGACCGTACTGCGCCGCAGAGGGTCCTCTGCTCGACCAGCTCGCACCGCAGCACCCGGAGTACGGCTGGTACTTCGTGTACACACGCGAGGCACACCCAGGTGAGCACCTGTCCGCGCACGAGGACTTCGAGGCGAAGCTCGCGGCGGCGCGGCGGCTGCGCGACGAGCTCGGCATCGCGCGGCCGATCCTCGTCGACGACCACGCAGGCGGCGTGCACAGGGCCTACGGGCTGATGCCGAACATGTCCTGGGTGCTCGGCCGCGGCGGCACGATCCTCTACAAGGCGATGTGGACCTCCGCCGAGCGGATCGCCGGCTTCCTCGCACGCCAGGCGGCGCAGCCGTCCGGGCTCGCCCACGCGCCGTTCTTCACCGAACAGCTCGAGCTGCGCCGCCGCGACGCTGCCACCTTCCAGCAGGGGCTGGAGCGCAACGGGCCGCGTGCGGTCAGCGAGTTCGCACGAGCGGAGCAGATCTGGGCGGAGCGGGCCCGTGCACGTCGCCGCGATGGTTCAGAGTGACCGCTCGAGCGCGCGGTGGCCGAGCGCGACGCCGACGCCGTAGGTGAGGTGGTAGCCGAGGTCGTTGGCGAGCGTGGCCGGCGGGTACCGCCAGGGCGGCTCGTAGATGCCCATGGGGACGAGCTGCAGGTAGGAGCCGGCCCAGACGGCGGTGCCGAACAGCGGGCCGGCCCGTAGCGGTCGTGCCTCGATCGTGCTCTCGACCAGCCCGTAGACGCCGCCCCAGCCGGTGCCGTACAGCCAGTGCATCAGGTTAGTCAGCAGTCCGATGCGTGCGGGGTCGACCTCGGTTCGGAAGACACCCTCGAGGATGCGCCGCGCGACACGCGCCGGGGCGGGTGCGCTTGCCCACGGAGCCTGGCTGTCGGCGGTCTGTCCGTCGGAGTCGGCGCCGCGGAGCTTGCTGACGATCTCCTGATGCACCGTCATCGCGGCTGTACCGATCGCGCCCGCGACCAGGCCGCGGGCGAGCGCTCCCAGCGGTGTCTGCCGCGCAGCGGGCATGCTCCAGAGCCTGCCCCGCACGCTGCGGCGAAAACGCCTGTCCCGAGGTTCAGAGGAATCGACGCTGCGGTAGGTCGCATCCAACCCGCGACCAGACCGAGGAGCGAGGAGGAAGAGGTGGCGACGAGCACAGCAAGCGCTCTCAAGCGGACGATCCGCGACCAGCTCGCGGCGGCACGGGAGAGAACGCTTTCACTGCTCGGGCCGGTTGGCGAGGCGGACCTCGTGCGGCAGCACTCGCCGCTGCAGTCGCCGCTCGTCTGGGACCTCGTCCACATCGGCTGGTTCGAGGAGTTGTGGCTCGTCCGCCGGCTCGGCGGCGAAGAGCCGGCACGTCCCGAGCTGGACGAGCTCTATGACGCTTTCCTGCACGAGCGCGCGGAGCGTGAGGCGCTGCCGCTGCTGTGCGGCGAAGAGGCGTTCGCGTACGTCGCCGGCGTCCGCGAGCGCACGCTCGCATTGCTCGACACGGTCGAACTCGACTCCGCCGACCCGCTGCTCGCAGACGGCTTCGTGTACGGGATGATCGTCCAGCACGAGCAGCAGCACTGCGAGACGCTGCTGCAGACACTGCAGCTCTCCAGCCTCGAGCTGCCCGACCCGGAGCCGGCCCGACCCCTGTGCGCGGGCGGCGAGGCGGTCGTCGAGGCGGGCGTGTTCGTGCTCGGCGCCGAGGGCGAGCCGTGGGCATACGACAACGAGCGGCCGGCGCACGAGGTCGAGCTGCCCGGGTTCGCGATCGACCGCTGGCCGGTCTCGTGCGGGGACTACGCCGCCTACGTCGAGGCGACCGGCGCCGAGCCGCCGCAGTTCTGGGAGCGCGACGGTGATGGCTGGCTCAGGCTGCGCTTCGGCCGCCGCGAACCGTTGCCGCTCGAGGAGCCGGTGCGCCACGCCTCCTGGCACGAGGCGGACACGTACGCACGCTGGGCAGGGAAGCGGCTGCCGAGCGAGGCGGAGTGGGAGAAGGCGGCGAAGCTCGGCCTGCTCGAGGGGACCGGCGCCCTCTACGAGTGGACCTCGTCGCCGTTTCGCGGCTACCCCGGCTTCCGCGCCTTCCCCTACCGCGAGTATTCGGAGGTCTTCTTCGGCGAGGGCTACCGCGTGCTCCGCGGCGCCTCCTGGGCGACCGCGCCGGTCGTCGCCCGCGCGAGCTTCCGCAACTGGGACTATCCGATCCGCCGCCAGATCTTCGCCGGCCTCCGCTGCGCCCGCGACCTGAAGGAGGCACGATGAACGAAGCGACGCTCCGGCCGCTGGTAGAGATCCTCTACTTCGACGGCTGCCCCAACCACGAGGCGGCGCGGGCGATGGTCGAGCGAGTCAGCCGCGAGCTCGGGGTGCATCCAGAACTGCGGCTGGTGAACGTGCCCGACGAGGAAGCCGCGCGGCGGCTGCGCTTTCTCGGCTCGCCGACCATCCGCGTCGACGGCCGCGACATCGACCCGGGCGCGGCAGAGCGCAAAGACTACGTGCTCTCCTGCCGCGTCTACCGCACGGAGTCCGGCTTCCGCGGCCAACCGGACGAGCGCTGGCTGCGCGACGCGCTCCAGCGGGAGCGTGGAGGGGTCGATGCCGACTGACCTCGGCGGGTGCTGCACTCCTGCCGCCGGGCGCAGCTGCAGGCCGGCGCGGTTGCCCGGCAACGAGCGTCGTTTGCATGCGTGGGTGATCGGACAGTTTGCGCGGGAAGGCCGCGTCGGTATCGCAGAGCTCAGGACGGCCGCGCGCCGTTTCGACGTCGACTTCGAGCGGGCGGTCGCGCGCTTCGCGCAGCGCGATCTCGTCCATCTCGACGGAGGCGAGATCGCTGTCGCCTATCCGTTCTCCGGCCGGCCGACGCCGCATCGCGTCTGGATCGACGGCCGCGCCGAGCCGGTGTTCGCGATGTGCGCTCTCGACGCGCTCGGGATCGCGCCGATGCTGAACCTGCCGGTGGAGATCCTCTCCCGCGACCCGCTCGGCGGCGGCGAGGTGTGGGTGCGGATCGACCCGGGCGACGGCGCCTGGTGGGAGCCGGAGGCGGCGGTCGTGCTCGACGGCCACTCGCGGCGGGGCGGGCCGAGCTTCGAGAGCTGCTGCGGCGCGATCAACTTCTTCGCCTCGGGCGAGAACGCGCTCGCCTACCTGCTCGCACATCCCGAACTCGACGGGCACGCGATCCCGCTCCCGGAGGCGATCGAGGCCGGCGCGGCCGTCTTCGGCGACCTGCTCGAGGAGGAGCCGTGACATGGCCACGCCGATCGACCGCGACCGGTCATCCGCTCGGACGGCCCGTCGGCTTCTTCCATGGCGACGACGCCGAGCACGCACTCGCAAGCATGGAGGACAGATGAGCACCCAGATCAGGCGCCTCGACGAGCTGAACGAGCCGATCATCCGCCGCAAGGCGCTCTCGGCCCGCAACGAGGGCAGCATGATGACCGTGATCGACGCCGGCGAATACGGGCTACTCGTCACCGACGAGCCGGAGGCGCACGGCGGCAGCGGCGAGGGCCCCTCGCCGCTTCAGACCGTGGTCGGGGCGCTCTGCGGCTGCGAGGCGGTCACCTTCAACCGCACCGCCGCCGAGCTCGGCTTCGCCTACCGCGGCATCGAGTTCGAGGCCGAGTACACGATCGACATCCGCGGCCGCATGGGCCATCCCGAGGTGCGGCCGCACTTCCAGACCGTGCGCGTGCAGGCACTCGTGGACAGCGACGAACCCGAGCAGCGTCTCGCCGCGGTCGTGGCGGAGACCGAGCGCCGCTGCCCCGTCTTCAACCTCCTTCGCGACGCCGGCGTCCGGCTCGACATGCACTGGGTCCGTGCGCCGCGGGACACGGCTCGCGACCCGGGCGCCGCTCGGTAAGCGGATCGCGGTTGGCCGCCGAACAGCGGCCTGAGATCAAGCATGACCTGGCGAAGCGCTGGGGGATCCTCGAGCGGCCGCAGGAGGAAGGTCGAGCGGCAGCCGAGCGAGCTGAACGTGCTTCCGGGCGGTGGGCAGGGAGCTGCGGCGTGTTCGGTACGGGCGGCGGTGTCTAGACGCTATGGCGGCTGAGTAGCCGCGGCTGTTCGAAGGCCGGACCCTCTTGGTTGCAGATCGGGGGTTTGTCTGGTCTGAGACTGGCTCCGGCTGACCCCATGCAACGAGAGGAGGGTCCGGCCGTGACCGCAACGATGACATGGGTGGGACTCGACGTCCACGCCCGCTCGACCCACGCCGCCGCGCTCGATCGCGAGAGTGGTGAGCTGAGTCGTGCCCGCTTCGGTGCCGGCGTCGATCCCGTGGTGGAGTGGCTGCGCGAGTTGCCGCAGCCGGTGTATGCCTGCTACGAGGCGGGACCGACCGGGTATGCGCTCTACCGGGCTGCCGAGGCGGCCGGAGTCCGCGTCGAGGTTGTCGCGCCGTCGAAGACGCCGCGGGCTGCCGCCGATCGGGTCAAGACTGACCGAAAGGACGCCGAGCTCTTGGTGCGGCTGCTGCTGGCAGGGTCGCTGTCGGTGGTCGCGGTCCCCTCGGCGACCTTCGAGGCGGCGCGTGATCTCGCTCGGGCACGCGAGCAGGTGCGCGCCGATCTTGCCCGTCTGCGCCACCGCGTCTCAAAGCTGCTGCTTCGCTACGGGCGCGTCTACGACGGCGGCGGCACCTGGACGCAAGCACACCGAGCCTGGCTTGCCGCGCAGCGCTTCGACCACGTCCCGACCGAGCTCGCCTACCTCGACGCACTGGCCGCGGTCGACGGGCTGCTCGCCCGCCGCGCCGCCCTCGACGAGCGGCTCTCGCTGCTTGCAGCGGAGCCGGAGCACTGGCCAACTGTCGCGAGGCTGCGCTGTTTCCGCGGGATCGAGACGCTCTCGGCGCTCGTCCTGCAGCTCGAGATCGGCGACTTCGCCCGCTTCCAGCGACCCGGCCAGCTCGCCGCCTGGCTCGGACTCGTCCCCTCCCTGCACCAGTCAGGCGAGACAGAGACGCGCGGCTCGATCACCAAGACCGGCTCCGGCTTCGCCCGCCGCATCCTCGTCGAGGCCGCCTGGCACTACCTCCGCGAGCCGCGCATCGGTGCCACGCTCGCCAACCGACAGGCCGGCCAGCCTGACCACGTCCTCCAGATCGCCTGGCGTGCACAGCATCGCCTCTACCGACTGCAGCGCCGCCTGCGCGCACGCGGCGAGCCCGGCAACCTCGCCGTGGTCGCAACCGCACGCGAGCTCGCCTGCTTCCTCTGGGCGGCGGCCGTGGCGCCATAGCTCGCCGCCACATCCCGCCGCGGTGAGGAAGACGCCGGGGCCGAAGCTGCCGGCACGCGCGACGCTACTATGGGCCGCCCCTCCAGGCGACGCCCGTTCCTAGACAGGCGCAGGCCGGCGACGCACAAGCGCCCTGGGGTGGCAATCCCCGAATATCAGACTGGCGAAGCCGTCGAGCGCCCCGGCGTCTCCCTCACCGCCAACCAACCCCGACCAAAGACCGGGCGATGCCGCCCGC
>JAGWRZ010000055.1 GCA_028876365.1 Acidobacteriota bacterium
CACGCGGGGCCGGACACGCGGGTCGAGTCGGTCGACACGACGGGGCACTGGGGCGCGACGTACCTCGCCGACGCGAACATCCCGCTCGCGCGCGGCTGGTTCCGGCAGGACGACTTCCCGGCGAACGCGATCCTGTACGGGAAGCTCGGGCCGGGCGCGTACCTGAACTGGCTGCACGGGCTCGGCGTCGGGTACGTCGTGCTGGCGCGGACGGCGCCGCTCGACTACAGCGCGCGCGCCGAGGGCGCGCTCGTCCGGAACGGGCGCGCGGGGCTGCGGCGCGTGTACGAGGACGCGAACATCTCCATCTACCGGGTGCCGGACTTCCGGCCGATCGTCACCGGCCCCGGGAGGGCGCGGCTCGAGGCGATGTCGCAGGCGCGGATCGTCGTCTCGGTTCCGCGCGGCGGGAGATACCGGATCGCGGTGCGCTACTCGCCCTACTGGCGTGCGTCCGACGGGTGCCTCAGCCAGGGCAGGGACGGGATGCTGCGCCTGACGACGCTGCACGCGCGCACGACGCGGATCGGCTTCATCGTGAGTGCGACGTCGGCGCTCGACCAGCTCGCCGGCGACTCGCCGAGCTGCAAGCTGCCGTAGCAGGCATCAACGGGGGACAGTCCCCATCACGGGACCGCGGGGGTCTCGTGACACTTCGGTGACGCGAGAGCAGCGACGGGGATATCTCGATCGGCTCGCGATCCGGTCGGCCGACGAACCCGCCGAGCCGCGAGCTCCCGTAGGAGGTATACGTGGGGACAGTCCCCATCACGGGACCGCGAAGGTCTCGTGACACCTCGGTGACGCGAGAGAGGCTAGAGCGAGATCTCGCGGGCGAGGGTGCCGCCCGCTTCGCCGACCGCGTCGACTAGTTCTGCATCGCTTGCCAGCGGCGCTTCGCGCGCTCGTCCTGCTGGCGGGCGAGCTCCATGACGATCGCGCGCGCCGTCCTGCTCCGGCCGCCGCCCGCCTCGAGGTCGGCGAGCGCATCCGCATCGCCCGACCGGCGCACCGCGTCGAGCGCGGGCTCGCGCAGCCCCTCCTCCCACAGCGCCGGCGTCATCTCGAAGCACCAATGCGTCGCTTCGTCCGGATCGTCGAGCGACAGCGACACGAAGCTCAGGCACGCCTGGCAGATCGGAATCGCGTCGACGTCGAGGCCGAGCTTCGAGACGTCCATGCACCAATCCGAGCACCGCACGTGTCACGAGAAACGCCCGGAAGAGACAATCGCGAGATCGCGAGCCGAGCCCTAGAAGCCGATCTCGTCGCCGACGCGGATGACGCCGTCGCTGAGGATGTCGGCGTTGATGCCTGCGCGGTGGACCATGTCCTTGATGATCCCCGGCCGCGTCATCGACTGCAGATGCTCGCACGGCTCGCACAGCTCGACGCCGTAGCACTCGACCTCGCCGACCGTGAAGCTCTTCCCGACGAGGTCGTTCAGCCGCACCCCGCGCGTCGTCAGGTTGCGGCGCGTCTCGCCGACGCCGAGACCGACGTCCTCGACGTTCTCGGCCTCGACGAGCGTCAGCGCCTGCCCCGGCTTCGCACCGGCCGCCCGGAAGTTCCGATCGCCCTCGAGCCCCTGGCCCGCGACCGCACGCACCGACTCGACGGACGCGAGCGGCCCGGCCTCCTCCGGCCCGATGTGGATCGCCTCGATCACTTGCCGGTGATGAAGGCGACGAGCGCGTCGATCTTCGCGGCGCCGAGCGACGAGGCGAAGGTCGAGGGCATGACGCTCTTCGGATAGCCCGGCGCGATGTACGCATTCGGGTCGACGATCGACTGCTTCACGAACGCGGCGAGCGGCATGCCGGCCTTTTTCGCGTCCGCCTCCGGCGCGGTCGCGAGGTCGGGTCCGACCTTCCCGCTCGTCCCGGCCGGCGCGAACGTGTGGCACGCGCCGCAGCCGGCAGAGAGGAAGATCGCCTTCCCGTTCGCGCCCGCCGCCGCCGCCGCAGTCGTCGTCGCAGCGGCCGTGGTGGTCGTCGTCGCCGGCGTCGAGGTGGTCGCCGAGGAGGCCACCGTGACCGTCACCGTGCGCGGATGGGTGCTCGTGTCGTGGCCGATCGCCCACCCGACGAGCCCGGCCGGAAAGAGGAGCACGGCGAAGAGCAGCCAGACGAGGACTTCGCCGACACCGACTGCAGGCCTGGAACGTTGCCGCGGCACGCGTGAAACCTACCGAACGACGAGCTCGTCGAGCGGCTTCCTCTGCGCGCGCGCGGACCACTCCTCCGCGCTGCGCCCCTCGACGTCCCGCTCCCGCGCCGGATAGCCGAACGAGAGGATCATCTTCACCTCGCCGCCGGCGATCTCCGCCGCCCGCCCGGGATCGCGGATCCCGTTCGGGCAGGAGGCGACGCCCGCATCCCAGGCCGCGAGCATCATGTTCTGCGCGCAGCGGCCGACGTCGAACGGATACGCCTCGCCGACGATGACGACGACGAGTGCGGCGCTCCGCACGTTCTCGGGCGCCCACACCGCCTCCGCGAGCGAGGCGTCACCGATGAGAAACGTCCAGCTCTGGGTGTTGCGCGAGCTCCCGGCCAGGCGGCCCGCGTCGAGGATGCGTGTGACGACCTCCTCCGGGATCGCGCGATCGGATCGATAACGCCGCTCGTCGCGCTTGCTCGCGATCGCGAGGAACGTCTCCACTAGCGCTTGAGGAACGACGGCACGTCGACGTCGTCGTTGTCGACGAGCGACGGCGGCGCGAACGTCGGCCGCGACGGGCGCCGGCCGCGCCCGATGCCGGTCGCGACCACCGTCACCCACACCTGGCCCGTGAGCCGGTCGTCGACGGTGGCGCCGAAGATGATGTTCGTCTCCTCGGTGGCGGCGGCGCGGATGACCTCGGCGGCGTCGTTCACCTCGATGAGCGTCATGTCGTCGCCGCCCGCGACCGACAGCAGGATGCCGGACGCGCCGGTGATCTCCTCGTCGATCAGCGGCGAGCGGAGCGCGCGCTCGGCCGCTTCCTTCGCCCGGTTCTCGCCGGAGGAGGAGAAGCCGATCCCCATGAGCGCCGTCCCGGAGTTGCTCATGATCGTGCGCACGTCGGCGAAGTCGAGGTTGATCAGGCCGGGCAGCGTGATCAGGTCCGTGATGCCCTGCACGCCCTGGCGGAGGACGTCGTCGGCGACCTTGAACGCGTCGAGCATCGAGGTCGAGCGGTCGAGCACCTCGAGCAGTCGGTCGTTGGGGATGACGATGGTCGTGTCGCACGCAGCGCGCAGCGCTGCCAC
>JAGWRZ010000056.1 GCA_028876365.1 Acidobacteriota bacterium
ACATGGCGCAGACGATCCGCGCCGGCCGGCTCATGGAGAAGTCCGGCTAGACTGGGGCCTTCCCGGGGCTATAGCTCAGCTGGGAGAGCGCCTGGATCGCACCCAGGAGGTCGGCGGTTCGAGCCCGCCTAGCTCCACCTTCGAATCCCCGCCTGTGCGGGGATTCCTCTTCTTCGAGGGCGTTCCGGGTGTTGTGCGAACCGGTCTAGAGGCCGAGAACGAGCATGAGCGCCTCATCGACTGCGCGCAGCTCGTGCGCCTCGAGTCGGCCGGCGGATCGACCGAGCCTCTCCGGATCGACAACGGTCGTCTGCTCCGCGAGCACACGCATCTCCTGACCCGCGAGGGTGATCGTCGGCCGGAAGCTCGTGGCGCGGGCGTTCGTCGAGGTGGGAGAGACGAGAAGTGTGCTCAGGCCGAGGAACTCGTCGGCCTGCACCACGACCGCGTAGCGGGCGCCTCGTTGTTCATGTCCACGCGCGCTCTTCGGCGGCGGAAGCCGGAAGACCTCGCCGCGGACCATCAGTCGTCTCGAGATGTCGGCGCGAGCTCTGCAAGCTGCTCGCGGATGACCCGCATCTCCTCGCGATCGTGCTCATCCGCGGCGAGCATGCGCACTTCGTCTCGGACGGCTGCCCGGAGCCGCCGTCGAGCCGCTGCCTCTCGCAGCGCCATGCGCACGGCTTCCGAGTCGCTGAGTTCGCCGGCGCGCACGATTTCGAGGGCCGCTGCTGAAGCGTCATCGAGCCGCACGTGCAGCGACCGAGCCATCTTCCCAACTGTAGCACAGAACGTGCTACGGAAGCGTCACGGCACGAGGACGAGCGTTGGCGCGATCAGCTCCACCGACCGGTTCGCGCAGTGCTCGGTTCGGCCCATCATCGTTTTCGTGCATGTGCGGCCCTTTCGTGGGTGCGGGCATTGTGCGAACCGGTTCCGTCGGCTCGCGTGAAGCTCAGGAGTCGTGTGTTCGGAGTTCTGCGAGAAGCGCTTGGGGTGTCGCGCCGGTGGCGAAGCGCGCGAGGAGCACGAGGGCGTCGTCCGCTTCCCGGACGGCGATCTCGGCCGATCCCAGCGCGATCGAACGTGTCGCGGCCACCGCCTCTCCGGTCCTGTCCGAGAGCCGCGGCCTGTCCGCGCCGCGTCCGGCCTCGGCCCTGACCGTGAGCAGAACGGCGTCGCCGTCCGCGTCGACCCGCGCTCTCACGCATCCTCGATCGGCCAGCGCGACGCGAGCGGCGTAGAGCAGCCAGACGGTGATCTGCTGGATCACACCGCTCGGCACGACGGTCGTGGCATCGCTTCCGCTTCCGTCGTAGGCGTACGTGATCTGAGTGGCGGGGCGCACGAGGCCGACGAGCTCGACGGCCGTCCGGACCGCCTCCGCCGCCGGCGCGACCGGGGACTGGTGTCCCGTCACCGGCTCGTGCGAGAACGCGGCGAGCGCCCCGGCGATCGCCTTGATCCGTACGGATGCCTCGACCACCGACGTCATCCGCTCGTGATCCTTCGATCCGGGCGGGAGAGACGCGAGCACGCGCGGGCCGAGGTTCACGATCACGAACAGCCGGTTGTTCAACTCGTGCTCTGCATCGGCCACGAGACGGCCGAGCGACCGAAGCCGCGCGGCTTCCCGATGGGATGCGGCCGTGTCGCGCATCAGCCGATCAGCCGCTGCCGGAGGGCGGTCGCAACCGCCTGCGTCCGCGTGTTCGCGTCCAGTCGGCGCATCGCCTTCTGCACATGTGTCCTCACCGTGTCCGGAGCGATGAAGAGCTCGGCGCCGATCTGCTCGTAGTTCGTCCCGTCCGCGAGCAGCCGGAGCACGTCGCGCTCCCGCTGGGTCAGGACAGCGAGCTTCCTCGTCGCTCGTGCGCCGGCGAGCGTCCCGCCGATGACGGGGTCGATGTAGATCTCGCCGGCGAGCGCGGTCTCGACCGCGCGGACGAGGTCGGCCAGCGGAGCTTCCTTGAGGACGAAGCCCCGCGCTCCCGCGTCGACCGCATCGACGAGCAGCGCCTGCTCGCGGGAGCCCGTGTAGAGGATGACCGCCGTCGCCGGCGAGATGCGCGCCGCCTCGCGTGTCACCTCGATCCCCGTGAGATCGGGCATGGCGAGATCGACGATCGCGATGTCCGGCTCGAGCGACGCGATCTGGTCGAGCGCGTCGCGTCCGTTTCTCGCGCAGCCGACGAGCTCGAAGCCTTCCTCGGCGAGGCGGTCGCACACGACCGTCAGGATCGGCGGATGGTCGTCGGCGACGAGGCAGCGGGCTCTCGCGGAGGCTGCGACCGGCTCTTCAGTCTTCACGATCGATCTCCAACACGCGCATCAGCGCGTCGACGATGCTCGGGTCGAACTGCGTGCCGCTGCCGGACCGGATCGTCTCCAGTGCTTCCGAGCGCGACAGCGGCCGCCGGCGGTACGGCCTCGGCGACATGAGGGCGTCGTAGACGTCGGCGACGGCGGCGACGCGTCCCGGGAACGGGATCTCGAGGCCGGCGAGTCCGCGGGGATAGCCGGTCCCGTCGAAGCGCTCGTGATGCGTCCACGCGACGGTCGCGGCCATCTCGAGCAGCGGGCTCCCCGTTCCGGAGAGAAGATCGCGCCCGATCGTCGCATGGCGCTCGACGCGGGCGCGTTCGGCATCGTCCAGCGGCCCTCGCTTGTGGAGGATCTGCTCGGGAATGCCGATCTTCCCGACGTCGTGGAGCGTCGCGGCGAGCGCGAGCTGGGTCGCGTCGGCCTCGTCCAGCCCGAGCTCGAGTGCGAGCCGCCCGACGGTCTCGCTCATCCGTGCGACGTGGCCGCCGGTCTCCGTGTCGTGGAACTCGATCGCGCGGGCGAGCGTCTCGATCGCCGCCGCGTGCGTGCGCGCGAGCTCTTCGGTTCGCTGTCGCAGGAGGACGTCGAGGTTGCGCGAGTGCTCCTCGTTCTCCGCGATCTGCGCCCGGTGCCGCAGCGCGGCCTCGACGGCGATCAGGATCTCGTTCGGCTCGAAGGGCTTGACGACGTATCCGTCGGCGCCGTCCTCGAGCGCGTGGTGGACGACGTCCATCTCTCCGTGCGCGCTCACCAGAACGACCGCCAGCCGTTCGCCCTGCTTCCGGAGATCGCGCAAGAGAGCGAGCCCGGAGCGCCCTGGCATCGCGATATCGGTCACCACAGCCTGCGCCCCGTGTCGCGCCAGCAGGGCGAGTGCGTCCGACGCACTCGCCGCCTCGTGGCAGATGTAGCCGTCGCGACGGAGGATCGAGCCGATGTACCGGCGGACGGTCTCCTCGTCGTCGACCACGATCACCGCCTGCTCGATCCTCGAAGGCGCCTCGCCGCCTCTCATTCTGCCGCTCCCTCCGTGTCGAGCAAGACGCGCAGACGCGCCGCGAGCTCCGGCTGCGTGAACGGCTTCTGCAGGAACGCGACGCGTCGCCCCTCCGCCGTGTCGAGCAGGTCCGGCGCGTATCCCGACACGAAGAGGACGGGAATCCGGACGTCGAGCTCTGCGAGGCGTCGCACGAGCTCGCGCCCGCCCATGCCTGGCATGACGGAGTCGGTAACGATGAGATCGAACGGGATCGCCGACTCGGCGACGACACCGAGGGCCGCCTCGCCGTCGGGCGCGATCGAGACCTCGTATCCGAGCTCAGTGAGCATGCGGCGCAGCAGCTCGCGCACGGCGTGCTCGTCCTCGACCAGGAGCAGGCGCTCGCGCCCGTGCTCGGGGAAGGCCACGAGCTCGCCCGACGTCGTGACTTCTCCGTCGGCGGCAGGCAGGTAGACGTCGACCGTTGTGCCGATGCCCAGAGTGCTGGCGATGACGATGGTGCCGCCGCTCTGCGCGATGACGCCGTACGCCGAGGCGAGACCCAGGCCGCTCCCCTCTCCCTGGTCCTTCGTCGTGAAGAACGGCTCGAAGGCGCGGGCCTTCGTCTCGTCGTCCATCCCGAGGCCGCTGTCGGTGACCGACAGGCGCACGTAGCGGCCGGGACTCAGCTCGAGCGCGTCCGCATCCCCGTTGAGCGTGAGATTGCGCGTCGCGATGAAGATCGTGCCCCCGTCGGGCATCGCGTCTCGTGCATTCACGACCAGGTTCGCCACGATCTGCTCCAGTTGCGCGCGGTCGGCCTCGACCGGGCGCAGACGTGGATCGAGCGAGAGCGAGATGTCGATGCCTTCTCCGATGAGGCGGTTCAGCATGTTCCCGATGTCGTCGATGAGGCTGTTGAGATTGAGGAGCGTCGGCTCGAGAATCTGCCGTCGGCTGAACGCCAAGAGCTGATGCGTGAGCGTCGCCGCCCTGCTCGTCGCGGCGCTGATCTCCGCGAGCGGCTCGACTGCGAAGGGCTCGGTGATGCGTGCTTGCAGGGCTGAGGTGTAGCCCCCGATCACGAGGAAGAGGTTGTTGAGGTCGTGCGCGATGCCGCCGGCGAGACGCCCGACGGCGTCGAGCTTCTGCGAATGCGCGAGATATGCCGAAAGGCGCCGCTGCTCATCCCATGCCGCCGTGCAGGCCTGCACCGCGGAGTTGAATTGAGCCGCTGCAACCGCGATCTCCTTCGGGCCCTCGATCGGCGCTCGCTCCTCGTAGTCGCCGGAGCCGACGCGTTGCGCCGCGGACGCGAGTCGCTTCACGGGCCCGACGATTCCCGACAAGAGGACCATCGCGACGAGGACGACCATGAGGACGCAGACCGCCGCCGCGACGCCCACGTGGACCGTGAGCGAGTTCGTCTTCGCGAGCGCGCGATTCTTCGGCGCTCCCGCATATGCCGTCCAGGTCGTGCCCGGCACGGGCGCGAAGCCGAGGAGGCGCTCGACGCCGTTTCGCCCGACGAGCGTCGCGCTGCCCTGCGTGACCGGCTTCGCACGCGCGGGAAGCTCCGGCACCTGCCGGCCCACCCATCTGGCGGCGCCCTGGGACCGGACGACGACGATCCCGTGGGAGTCGAAGACGCCGATCACGGACTCCGACGCCTGCCCGATCCCCTGGAACGGAGCCTGGTAGCTCGCCAGGCCGACCGGGAGCGCCAGGTAGCCGGAGACGCGCCCGGCCCGGCGGAGCGGAAGCGCGAGCACGGAGACCCATCGGTGCGTGATCGGCCCGAAGAAGGGGTCGCCGACCGTGAACCCCTCGCTCCGGCTCACGTCCGCGAACCACGTGCTGCCGGCAACCGACGTCAAGCCGTGCTGAGGAGCGCTCGAGCAGTGCACCCGGCCGGCGGGGTCGACGATGCCGACGTTCGCGTACTCCGGGTGCAGCACGGTCAGGGCCGAGAGGAGGGGGTCGCAGCGGCCGGCGCGCATCTCGGCGATCAACGGCCGCTTCGCGAGGCCCTCCATCAACGCCCTCGAGTCGCCGATGAATTGAGCGACACCCGCGGCGGCGAGCTGGGCGAGCTGGGTGGACGCGGCGCGTGCGTCGCTCGCCGAGTTCGCGCGCGCCGAGCGAACGCTGTACACGAGCGCCACCACGAGCGGCAGCACGCTCGCGGCGACGACGACCCAGAGCCTGACCCTGATGGGCAGGTTCCGATAGCCGTGCCGAAGCGCCGGGAGGGATCGTCTCGCCATCCGAGGGTGAGGGTCGCACTCCCGGCGAGGGAAGCTGTCCCCCGACCAGGGCTTTCAGCGACCGAGCAGGCCGAGGCGATGCGCGGCGCTGACGGCCTCCGTGCGCCGTTGCACGCCGAGCTTCTTGTACATGCGCTCGAGGTAGGTCTTGACGCTCTCCTCGCCGATCCCGAGCGCCGCCGCGATCTCCCGATTGGTCCGGCCGGTCCCGAGCAGCGCGAGAATCTCGCTCTCGCGACTCGACAGCGGCTGCACGTCGGCGGGACGGCGTGGATGCTGCGGATCGAACGTCCCGCGTCCGGCCACGACGCCGCGGAGACATGCGTGCAGTCCGTCACGATCGGTCGTCTTGAGGAGCGTGGCCTGGACGCCCGCCTCGTGCGCCCGTTCATTGAGGCCGGGCTCGGCCGCGGCCGTCATCAAGATCGCCGGCGTCCTGTCGCCTCGGCGGCGCAGGTCGCGGACGAAGTCGAGACCGAAGCCGTCCGCGAGGCGGAAGTCGACGAGCAGGAGGTCGAGCTTGCGCCGTTCGAGCAGGGCCGTCGCCGTCGTGACGGAGCTCGCCTCGGCCGCCACCCTGAACTCCGACCGGCGGAGCGCGGCTCTGATCCACGCCCGGACGAGGGGGTCGTCGTCCACCGTCATCACCTCGATCACCGAAGGCTCCGGCATCGTGTGGAAAAACGTACTGGCCCCTTCGCGAGCGGGCAAATACCCGGCCGGGGGACACGTGGCGGACGAAGGCCGAGCAGGCTGACCGCGTGGCCCGCTGCTCCCGGTCGACGTGAACAGGCCGTTTCGCGAGCACATCCTCGCCTGCCTCGCGGACCGCGAATGGCACCACGCGCGGGATCTCGTGAGAGGACAGGCATCGCTCGGAACGCTGGCTGCGTTCGTGCGCGTCCTTCGCGCGGCGGGGTACGACATCGAGCAGGACGGAGAACGGGAGCGGATGCGCTACCGCCTTCGACGACCCGCGTGAGCGCGGGTCGGCCCACCCCGGCGACGGCGGGACTATCCTCTTGAGCCAGGTGGACGCACCGCAGGCCGCGCTGAGCGCCGCGGAGCTCGTCGCGGCGAAGTCGTTCCCAGGCGTCGTCTGGACGACGGACGCCGAGCTCGTGGTCACGGCCTGCTGCGGCGGCATCCTGGAGCGCGTCGGCATCGATGCGCGAGCCCCCGTCGGGCGGACGATCCGGGAATGGTTCGGCACGGACGATCCCACGCACCCGGCGGTCGCCGCCCACGAGCGGGCGCTGCGGGGAGAGACGGTTCACTTCCAGGTCGTCTCGCTCGGGCTCGACCTCGACTCGCGCGTCGAGCCGGTCTGGACCGGCGACCTCGTCACCGGTGTGGTCGGCCTCGCGGTGGAGGTCGTCGGCGACGAGACCGGGGCGGTCGTCTTCGAGCGTCGCATCGCCCAGCAGGAGGCGACGGCGGCGCTCGCACTCGACGCGGTGGCGGGTAGCGATCTCGTCGATCTCTTCCGCGTCGCATGCGATGCGGTCGCCGAGGAGGTCGGTGCGAGCGTGTCGGCGGTGGTCGAGGTGCGCGCGGACGAGCCGGTCCTCGACGTTCGCGCGATCCATCTCGACCCGAGCTACCGGATGCCGGCCAGTCGCGGGCTCGAGGCGACGCTCGCCGCGCGCGCAGTCGACACGGGCGAGACCGCAGTCACGGGAAGCTACTCGAGCGACCCGGAGCTCGTCTCCGCCTCGCACCCGTTCGAGAGCGGCATCGCGGCTCCGCTCACGAGGGAGGACGGCGTCTACGGCGCGCTGGTCGCCTTCTCGCGCGAGATGCACGCCTTCTCGGAGACCGACGTCTACTTCGTCAGCACGGTGGCGAACATTCTCTCGAGCGCGATCACGCGAACCGGCGCCGAGCGCCTGTCGGTCGCGGCGATCGAGACGATTCCATCGGCGCTGCTGATCGTCGACGACGACGCCAGGATCGTGCAGGCGAACGCGGCGGCGGAGGTCCTGACAGCACTGCCGCGATCGCAGCTTCTCGGCCGGCTGTCGCACACATTGGCGCCCGACCCCGACGCTGCGCCCGCGCGCTTCGCGCGCTTCCTCGCAGGCTCGCCTCGACGAGAGGCGGAGGTGCGCCGACCCGACGGCGAGATCCGCGACGTGACCGTGTTCGGTTACCCGAACTTCCAGCCGGGCCTGCATCTGATCGTGATGCACGACGTGACCGAACAGCGGCAACTCGAGCGCAGCCTGCACGAAGCGCAGCGCATGGAGGCGGTCGGGCAGCTCGCCGCGGGGATCGCCCACGACTTCAACAATCTGCTCGCGGCGATCCGCGGCTTCTGCGAGGTCGTGCGCGACGACCTCCCGTCCGGGAGCGAGATGCGAACCGATGTCGAGACCATCCACTCCGCTGCCGAGCAGGGGATCGCGATCGTCAACCGGTTGCTCGCGTTCGCCCGGCCGTCCGATCCGCAGGACGTGTCGGTCGTCTCCGTCCCTGCTCTCGTCGATCGCGCCAGGCCGCTGCTCCAACAGGCGCTACGGCCCGATCTGTCGCTCGCGATCTCCGTCCCGACCGCGGCGAACGTCCTCGTCCGGCCGGCGGATCTCGAGCAGGCGCTCATCAACCTCGTCATCAACGCACGCGACGCGATCGCCGAGTCCGGGGCGATTCGGGTGTCGGCCGAGGAGCGCGAGCTGGGGCGCGCCGAGGCGGCCGCGCTCGGCCTCGTGCCGGACAGGTACATCCGCATCGCGGTCGAGGACGACGGAGAGGGCATGGACGATGCGACACGCATCCGCGCGACGCAGCCGTTCTTCACGACGAAGGAGCCCGGTCGCGGGACCGGCCTCGGCCTCGCGATGGTCTCCCGTCTGGCGGAGGCCGCAGGCGGCGCGGTGGAGATCGAGTCGGACCCGGGCGTCGGCTCGACGATCTCTCTCTACCTGCCCGTCGTCGATGCGCCCGAACGGCCGAGCCCTCCCGGCCCCATCGCAGTCGAAGGGGGCGAGGAGACGCTTCTCGTCGTCGACGACAACCCGACCGTCCTGCGCCTCGCCGCCCGCTTCCTGACGCGGCTCGGATACACCGTCGTCACGGCCGGGAGCAGCATGGAGGCCCTCTCCCTCTTCGGCCCCGGCATCGACGCGGCGGTGCTCGACGTCGTCATGCCGGTCGAGGGCGGCCGCCGGCTCGCCGAGCGCCTGAGGGCCGCGAGACCCGGCCTCCCGGTCGTGTTCGTCTCGGCGTTCTCCGACGAGTCGGGCGACGACGTCCTTGCGAAGCCGTACACCGAAGGCGAGCTCGCGCACGCCGTGCGCAGCGCGATTCGCGGTTCGGGCGATCGCTAGCCGAGCTGCACCGGGACGCCGTGGTTCCGGACCCAGCCGTCGATCGCGATCGCGATCTCGAGCTGCGCCTCTGCCCACTCGACGTCGGCCCAGGGGCGAATCGTGATCGAACCGTCCGGCCCTCCGAGCGCGCGCAGGCCGAGCCGGTCGAAGTAGCTGACGAGGCCCGGCGCGAGTGCCGGGTCGGTGACGCGGACGCGGATCGTGCGCCCGGCCGGAGACCGGTCGGTCGTCGCCGCCGCAGCAAGAGCGGTCATGCTTCCCCCTCGCGTTCGAGTGCCACAGTTGACGCCTGTCCACATCTTCTAGCGGCGCCGGGACGCGGCCGCCATCCCCCGCGCAGGGGACGTCGGTCACCGTTTTGCGGACGATGTCAGGACTGCCAGGCGAACGGCGATGCCGGCCGGGACTGCTGCCCCTCGGCCTGAGGCTGCCCGGCCTGATGCTGCTGCAGGGCCTGCGCGATCTCGAACTGGTGCAGGCGCTCGTACGCCGAGCGGAGGTTCTCGGTCGACGAGGCGAGCTGCGCCTGGGTCTGCTGGAGCTCCCTGGCCCGCGCGTCGCGCTCGAGCTCGAGCGCGTGGAGCCGGGCGAGGAACGAGCTTCGCGCCGACTCGGCCTCGGCTTCGAGGTCGGCCACCCGCGAGCGCGTCGCCCGCGTCTCGGCCGCATCGGCGGCGCGCATCTGTCCGATCTCCGCCTCGAGCTGCCCGGCGCGCTCGTTCGCGGAGGCGAGCGCCGCCTCGGCCGCCTCGGCGCGCTGTCGCAGCGCGAAGAGCTCGTGGTCGAGCTCGGCGGCGCGGGTGCGGGCTGCCGCGAGATCGAGCTCGAGCTGGCCGGCGCGCGCGCTCGAGGCCGCCAGCAGGTCCTCGGCGCCACGTGCCGCCTCCGCCTGCTGCCGCAGTCCCGCCATCTGCTCCTCCAGGTCGGCGATGCGAGCGTGCGCCGCCGAGATCTCCGCGGCCGCCGCGCCCGCGGCGGTCGCGAGCTCGCGCTCGACGAGCTCCGCGATGCGCGCGCTCGTCGTCGAGGCGGCGGGAAGAAGCGGAGCCGGCTCGACGACGGGCTCGGGCTCCGGCTCGCGCTCCGGCATCGGCTCGGGCTCGCGCTCGAGCTCCGGCGCGGCCTCCTGCGCCGGTTCCGGCTCGGGCACGGGCACGGCCATGGGCACGGGCACGGGCACGGGCACGTGCGCCGGCTCGGGCGCGGGCACGGGCACGTGCGCCGGCTCGGGCGCGAGGACGACCGGGGAGAACGGTGTCGGGGCGGCGGGGCTGACCGGCGGGAGTGCGACGAGACCGGGCGTGTCGAAGCCGGTCGAGAGACCGAACTCGGTACGCACGACGCCGCCTTCCTGTGTCGCGAGCGCCTGCGCGATCGTCGCCGCCGTCACGTAGCTGAGGCCGATGAGCACCTGTCCGAGCGGCAGGCCTGTGCGGCCCTGCTCGGCCAGCCCGTTCTGGAGCTGCTCCTCCGTGATGAAGCCGCGCTCGACGAGCATCTGCCCGAGCGGGGGATGCGCGACGTCGTCTTCGGGCACGCGGGCCACGCCGCTGCCGTGTGCATCGAACATGATTGTCTCTTTCGCCGCAGTTGCCGCAGGTTGAATCTTGGTGCCGCACATGAGGATTCGTCCGAAACCGTCGATTGCGAGCCACCTCTACGAGGGATCCCGCGTGTGAAACGGGTATGGATGGCAGGCGCCGTCGCAGCGCTCCTCGCCGGCTGCGGCGGGGGCGGGCACCGTGCCGTCACGGTCGGCGCCTACGGCAACTATCCGGCGCAGACGATCACCGGCGCCGCGAGCCCGGCGGAGTGCCGGCGCGACGGAAACGCCTTCGCCCGTGACGGGCTGATGCTCCTCGCGCACTCCGGCCCGAACGCGGCCTATCCCGCGGATCTCTATTACTCGATCCTTCGCGAGGACTTCGCCGACTTCGAGGCCCGCGGCTGCGATCCGGCGGACATCGGCGTCGCGCTCCGTCGGCGGCTGAGCGCGGCGCAGCGCGCCGCCCTCGTCGCCGACCTGCCCGAGACGATGGCGAAGGTCGTCCGCGCCGGGCTGACGTAAGGTCGGGACGTGGAGAGCGCAACCGCCACGGTCCCTCGCGTCCTCCACCTCGGCCTCGTCGTCGGCGGGGCGCTGCTCGACGTGGCCGGCGCCAAGCTCGGTCGCGTCGACGACCTCATCGTTCGCCTCGGCGAGGACGAGTACCCGCCGGTCACCGGCCTCCTCGCGACCCTCGCGGGCCGCCAGGTCTTCGTCCCCGCGGATGCGATCCAGGAGATCGAGCAGGGATGCGTCCGTCTGCGCGCCCACCGTCTCGATCTGCAGCGCTTCGACCGCCGCCCGCAGGAGGTGCTCCTGCGCAAGGACGTGCTCGACAGGCAGCTGATCAACGTCGACGGCGCGCGACTCGTCCGCGCGAACGAGATCGAGCTCGCGCGTCTCGACGGCTGGTACCGCGTCGTCGGCGTCGACGTCGGGCTGCGCGGCCTGCTCCGCCGCGTGCTGCCGCGCGCCCTCGCCGGTTCGATCGAGACGACCCTCTTTCTCGACTGGGCCTCGGTCGAGCCCTTCACCGGGCACGTCCCGACGGTCCGCCTGCGCGTTCCGCATCCGAAGCTCGCGCGCCTGCATCCCGCGCAGCTCGCCGACCTCGTCGAGCAGGCCTCGCACGACGAGGGTGAGGAGATTCTCGGCGCGGTCGGCGACGACCCCGAGCTCGAGGCAGACGTGTTCGAAGAGCTCGAGCCGCGCCACCAGCAGGAGTTCGTCGGCGACCGGTCCGACGGCGAGGTCGCCGAGGTGCTCTCGCACATGGAGCCCGACGACGCAGCCGATCTCGTCCACGAGCTGCCGGAGGAGCGGCGCGAGGAAGTCGTGCGGCTGCTGCCCCTCGTCCAGCGACGGCGCGTGCGCGCGCTGCTCGGCTACGACCCCGCGACCGCCGGCGGTCTCATGAGCCCCGAGTTCGTGTGCGTCTTCACGCAGGCGAGCCAGCAGGAGGTCGTCGACCGCGTCCGCGCCTCGCGCGTCTCCGCGGAAGCGCTCGCGTGGATCTACGTCATGGACGCGTCGAAGCGGCTCGTCGGCGCGATCGCGCTCGTCGATCTCCTGCGCTCGGATCCGTCCCTCCCGTTGGGCGATTTCGTCGAGGTCGCGCAGACGGTGCGTGTCGACGCGGACGTGGAGGAGGTCGCGCGACTGATGACCGACTTCGACCTCACCGTCGTGCCCGTCGTCGACGACGAGCAGCGGCTCCTCGGCGTGGTCACGGTCGACGACGTGCTCGAGCTCGTGCTTCCGCGCGGGTGGCGCCGACAGTTCGGACTGTTCGGCGAATGATCCGGCGGCTCGGTCGGCGGCGCCTCGTCGCGGTGCTCGCCGTGCTCGGCCCCGGGCTCATCGCAGCGAACGCGGGAAACGACGCGGGCGGCATCGCGACCTACGCCTCCGTCGGCGCGAAGTACGGCTACGACCTCCTCTGGATGATGGTGGTGATCACCGTGTCCCTCATCGTCGTCCAGGAGATGGCCGCGCGGATGGGGGCGGTGACGGGCAAGGGGCTGGCGGAGCTCATTCGCGAGGAGTACGGCGTGCGCTGGTCGCTCTTCGCGACGGGATCGGTGCTCGTCGCGAACCTCGGCATCTGCATCTCCGAGTTCGTCGGCATCGGGGCGGCGCTGAATCTCGCGGGCATCCCTTTCCAGGTGTCGGTGCCGATCGCGGCCGCCGGCGTGTGGCTCCTCGTCGTGCGCGGCTCGTACAAGGTCGCCGAGCGTGTCTTCGTCCTGATGACGATCCCGTTCTTCGCGTACCCGGTCGCCGCGATCCTCGCCCATCCGAACTGGGGCAGCGTCGGCAAGGCGATCGTCGAGCCGCGCTTCCAGCTCAACTCCGGCTACATCTTCCTGTTCATCGCGACGGCGGGCACGACGATCACGCCGTTCATGCAGCTCTACGTCCAGTCGGCGGTCGTCGAGCGCGGCATCGGCACCGACGAGCTCCGAGCCGAGCAGCTGGAGGTCACGTCCGGCTCGATCTTCGCGAACGTCGTCGCGAGCTTCATCATCATCGCCACCGGCGCGACGCTCTTCGTCCACGGCGAGAAGACCGTGAACAACGCAGCCGACGCGGCGCGCGCGCTGAAGCCGTTCGCCGGGCGCTTCGCCGAGGTGCTCTTCGGGGTCGGGCTCCTCGGTGCGAGTCTCCTCGCGGCCGCGATCCTCCCGGTCACCGCCGCCTACGTGATCGCGGAGACGTTCGGCTTCGAGAAGGGGATCCGCCTGCGGCCGCGCGAAGCTCCGGTGTTCGTCGCGGTCATCACCATCCTCATCGGCATCGGCACGCTCGTCGCGATCATCCCCGGCGTCCCGGTGATCTCCCTCCTCGTCGCCGTCCAGGTCGTCAACGGGATCCTGCTGCCGGTCACGCTCTTCTTCGTCTGGCGCCTCGCGGCCAACCGGGAGCTGATGGGGGACTACGCAAACGGGCGCCTCTTCAACCTCCTCGCGGGACTGACGGTGATCGCGACCTCGGCGTTGTCGATTCTCCTCCTGGCCGTGACCTTTCTCGGGTGACGCGCGGGGGCCGCCCAGCGCCGCTGATCGCGGCGTCGATTCTCGTGGCGCTCGGCGTCGCTGCGCCGGCGCCCGCGGGTCACCGGACGGTGCCCGCGGCCGTCGTCGCGGCGAGCGAGGATGCAGGCGGCTTCAACATCCCGGTGAGCTGCTGCAACAGCAGCTGGTCGTCGTGGATGGGTGCCGAGGAGGCGCTTCGCGGTGCGTTTCTCCAGCAACCGAACGGCCGGTGGGTCAAAGAGCTCGTCTCTGCGGCGTCCGCCGACGCGACGAGCGTCACGTACACGATCCGGCCGAACGCTCGATGGTATTGGGGAGGGAGGAGCGTCCCCGTCACCTTCCGCGACTTCGTCTACACCCTCGACCAGCTCGACGACCCGAACAACCCGGTCGTGGACCGCTCCGGGTACGCGAACCTCGACCCGGCGAGATTCAGCCACATCGGGCTGAGGCGCGTGACGTTCTTCTGGCGTACGACGGGTTGCGGCGACGAGACCCCGTGCGGGGCGTACGGAGACTGGCAGAAGCTCTTTTCGACGCTCTATCCGTCCTTCGCGCTTCGCGGCCTGTCCTTCACGACGATGTGGACCGACTGCATCTGCGGGTTCGACGGCAAGCCGGTCGCCGACGGCCCCTACTACCTCGCGGCGTACACGAAGGGCGTCGGAAGCATCCTGCGCGCCAACCCGTTCTGGGCGGGGAGCAAGCCGTCGATCCCGGAGATCGACTTCCGCGTCATCGCGGATCCCGCAGCGCAGGTGCAGGCGCTGCAGATGCACCAGGTCGACGTCATCGCTCCGCCGCTCGGTCCGTACCTGCTCGCCGTGAAGAACGCCAAGGGCACGACCTTCACGGAGATCGCCGGAGACGCGGTCGAGCACGTCCTCTTCCGCGAAGGTCGAGGTTCGTCGAATGTCCTCCTGCGCGCGCCCTTCGTCCGCCAGGCGATCGGCCTCGCGCTCGACCGGGACGCACTCGTCGCCGCGGTCTACGGCGACCTCGCGGAGAGGACGGTGCCGCTGAACAGCGATCTCTTCTACGCCGGCGAGACGGGGTACAGGGCCGACTTCGCGCGCTGGGGCTACAACCCGCGCGCGGCTCTCGCGCTCATGGCTCGGCATTGCACGGGGGGCCCTGCGGCTCCCGACCCCGCGACGACGAAGGTGTGGGTCTGCTCCGGGCTGCCGGCGACCTTCACCTGGACGTGGCCGTCCGGCGATACCGAGCGCGCGGTCATCGAGGCGATCGCACAGGCGGAGCTGAGGTCGGTCGGCATCCAGGTGATCAGCCGTCCCCTTCCTGCGAGTGTCTTCTACGGCGTCGGCGGGATCGCGTCGGGCGCCTACGACATCGCCGAGGTCCCGGACGCGACGGGCGGCGACCCCGGAGAGTGGTCCGGGCTGTACGGCTGCCGGAGCCCGGCGAACCTCACGGGCTTCTGCAGTCGGCGAGTCGACATGGCGTTCGAGGCCGCATCCCGGCAGACGGATCCCCGCGCGCGCATGCGCATCCTCGGCGAGGCCGACGCACTGCTCTCGAAGGCGGTCCCCGTCTTCCCCCTCTACCAGCCGCTCGACGCGCTGGTTCACGTCTCCAGGCTGGCCGGCCTCGTCGACAGCGCGGGCCCCGGCGGCCCGTTCTGGAATGTCGAGCGGTGGAGGTGGACGCGCTCGTGATCGCGGTTGCCGCGCGACGCGTCGGGCTCACGGTCGTCCTGGCTGCGGTCTTCTCGTTCCTGAGCTTCTACTTCTTCGCCGACACGCTGCCGCCGCTGAAAGGGAAGCCGCCCGTCCACGAGTACTGGCTCTGGGTGCGCGGCCTGTTCACCGGTCGCAGCTACGAGTCGCTGACCTTCATCCCGTACCGGAGCGAAGCGGGCGCGTCCCTGTGGCCGATCGTCCTTCCCGCGCTCGCGCACACCGCGATCCTGCTCGTCGCGGCGATCGTCCTCGTCGTTTCGTGCAGCATCGCGATGGCCTACGCCGCCGCGCGGCTGCGCCGCTCGACACTCGATCTGCTTCTCCGCGGGCTCGCCTACCTCGGCTGGGCGGTCCCGGCATTCCTGCTCGCCCTCCTCGTCCAGCTCGTCGCCAGCACGATCGGTGGGTCGCGCGGGATCGGGCCGTTCCCGCTCGCCGGCTGGCCGGGCTCGTGCCCGGCGAGCATCGGCCTGAACGCCGGCGTGATCACGCCGTGCCCGGCCGCCGGGAGCGGCGCCGTCCTCGTCTACCACGTGCTCACGCATGTGACGCTCCCGGCGGCGACCCTCGCGGCGGGCTTCATCGGCCTGCACGGCAGGTATCTCCGGTCCGCGCTCATCGACCAGCTCGATGCGCCCTACGTCACGACGGCCCGCATGAAGGGCCTGAACGAGCGTCGCGTCATTCTTCGCCACGCGCTGCGTAACGCGATGGCCACCTTCGTCGGCGCGCTCTTCTCCGACTTCGGCGGCATCTTCGGCGCCGCCCTCGCCGTCGACTGGGTGTTCCAGCTCAACGGGCTCGGTTCGCTTTTGATCCACGAGTTCCCACAGAGCTTCGCGCCCGCGGACATCTACGCGATCGAGTTGATCCTCATCCTCTCCGGCGCGTTCGTCCTCGTCTCGTCGCTCATCGGCGACGTCGCGGTCGCCGGGCTCGACCCGAGAGCGAGGCAGGCGCCGTGAGCAGCATCGGCGATGACGCGGTGAGCGGGACCGCCGCCGCGTTCGAGCGCGCGCGAGCGCGCGGGTACTGGGCGTCCGTGGGGAGCCGGATCCTGCGTCAGCCTGCGGCCCTCGTCGCTCTCGTTCTGCTCGTCGCGCTCTTCACGGTCGGCGGCCTCGCGCACGAGATCGCCCCCGAGGGATGGAACAGCATCGATCTGTCATCCCGGTGGAGCAATCACGCGCCGACCTTCGCCGGGGATCACTTCCTCGGGACAGACAACATCGGCCGTGACGTGCTCGTGCGCACGATCTGGGGCCTGCACGACACCGAATCCGTCGCGCTCATCGGCTCCGCGGTCGCGACGGTCATCGGTCTTCTCGTCGGCGGGATCGCCGGATACCGCAGAGGCTGGACCGATCTGCTGCTCATGCGCCTCGTCGACCTCGTCACCGCGTTCCCCGTGATCGTGCTCATGCTCGCCGTCTTCACGCTGCTCGAGCCCGTCACGACGACGGAAGCGACGGTCGTCTTCGCGCTCTCCATGTGGACGTTCGTCGCGCGTGTCGTGCGTGCGCGCTTCATCCAGCTCGGGCACGAGGAGTTCGTGGAGGCGGCGCGTGCGCTCGGCGCGTCCGATCTCCGCATCGCCGCCCGGCATCTCCTTCCGAACGCGGCGGGGACGCTCGTCGTGGCGGCGACCTCGATGATCGGCCAGATCATGCTCGTCGAGGCGACGGTCGAGTTCTTCGGGTTCGGCGTCAACTCGCTCGTCAGGCCGACTCTCGGGAATCTCAGCGCTGACGCCGCCGTGAGCGGCATCGGGCATTTCAACGCGCTCGGCCTCGGCTGGTGGGTCTGGGCGACTCCCGCAGCCGTCCTCGTGCTCGTTCTCCTCTGCGTGAACATCGTCGGCGACGGCCTCGATCGCGCCTTCGACCCCCGCTCGTCGGCCGGTCGCTAGCCAACTTCTGCCCGCCGCGGGCGTCTCACCAACCAGAAAGGAGTCTTCGATTCAGCCTCCCGTCCCTCCAGACGACTGTCTCCGCGCCCGAAAATCGATCTCGGCCCAGCTCGACGGCGAGCTGAGCGAGATCGGCTCTTTCCGGCTCGCCGCACATCTCCGCCGCTGCCCTGCCTGCGCCCTCCAGGCGCAGGAGATGCAGGCGTTCGTCGGCCGTCTGCGGGCCCTTCCGCTCGAGCGGCCGGCCTTCGAGGTCGCGACCTACCCGCACAGCCGCCCACACCGGGTCGGTGTCGGGGTGGCGGCGGCGGTGGCGGTCGCGGCGGGCGCCGTCCTCGCCGTCGCAGGCGTGCTCCACCAGGGAGCCGCCGCTCCCGGCCGGGCCGCTGTCGTGAGCGCGCCGGTGTCGGCGCAGCGACTGCAGCAGCAGCGCCTCCTCGCCATGCTCTCGACGCTCGACTCGGCCTCGGCCGATCGGGAAGCTCGACTCGTCGCTCTGTGAGGCGTCTGCCACTGGAACTTCGTACGGCCGCTAACTAAGCTACCGCGCGGTCGTCATACGTTCGTGACGGGACGCCCCCGGGCGTCGGAGCTAGCAGGCGCCGCCGTGGCGGGATCTCCCGGCGCAGACATAGACGGAGGGAACCGATGCATAGACGTCTCTGGCTCCTTGTGGGCCTGGGCGCCGCAGTGATCGCGCTGGCGGCGTCCGGCTCGGCGGGGGCCAAAGTCGCCGGAACCGGCTCGCACGTGCAACCCGCGGCGGCGCCGTTCGCGCTCGCGTGGGCCCACGTGCCGCGGACGCCGGCCGCCCGCAAGGCGAGCAACGTCCTCGTCTTCGGCATGGAGCAGGATGTCGCAGGCTTCAACCTCGCCGAGGCGGACGAGACCGAGTATTGGGCGGCCGTGACCGGTGAGTCGCCGGTCATCCGGGGTGACTACATCATCGACCAGAACGGGAACTACCACCTCGATCTGGCGAGCAGCGTCACCGCCACGAAGTCCGCGCTGACGATCACGATCCGCCCGGATGCGTACTGGTACTGGCAGGGGCATCCGAAGATGCCCGTCACGAACGCCGACTATGCGTATACGTGGCAGCAGTTCATGGACAAGAACAACAACGTCGCGTCCACGACCGGCTACAACCAGATCACCGGCTACACGCTGAAGGGCACGAAGACGATCATCTTCCACTGGAAGACGCCGTTCGCCGACTACAAGGACCTCTTCGGCTACATCTATCCGTCGAAGGCCCTGACCGGCTTGAGCTTCAACACGTTCTGGCTCAACTGCGTCTGCGGTAACGACGGCCATCCGATCTCGGACGGCCCGTTCTACGTGTCGAACTACACGAAGGGGCAGGGCGTCACGCTCAGGGCGAATCCCGATTGGTACGGGACGAAGCCCGGTCTGAGCGAGATCGACTTCAAGCTGATCACGGACACGAACTCCGAGATTCAGGCCATGCGTGGCGGCGAGGTGGACGCGATCAACCCGTCGCCGCAGACCGCGCTCTCGCAGCTCCGCAACCAGCCGGGGCTGACGTACAGCTCGGTGCCCGGATTCATCCAGGAGCACTGGGACTTCCAGTTCGGCCCGAAGGGCAATCCGCTCCTGAAGGCGCCGTGGATGCGGCAGGCGATTGCAATGGGCATGGATCGCGTGTCGCTCATCAAGGCGCTCTACGGCCAGATCGCACCCGGGCAGAAGCCGTTGAACAACCCCGAGTACGAGATCGGCCCGAACGCGACCGGGGCCAATCAGTACTTCGCGAAGTGGTCGTTCGCGCCGAAGAAGGCGCTCGCGCTCCTCGCGAAGCACTGCACGGGCGGCCCGTCGACACCGACCAGGAACAACACCGCCATCTGGACCTGCAACGGTCAGAAGGCGGAGTTCCGCTTCAACACGACGTCCGGGAACCAGCGCCGGGAGACGAGCGCGGCGATCTTCACCCAGCAGCTGGGTGCGATCGGCATCAAGCTCGACCCGACCTTCATGCCGGCGTCGCAGTTCTTCGGAACCGTGCTCCCGAGCTACGACTTCGACATCGGTGAGTACGCGTGGCTGGGGACGCCGGATCCGTCCGGGTTCGACGCCATCTATCAGTGCGTGAACACCGCGCAGAACCTTGGCGGGCAGAACTACAAGCAGTACTGCAACCACAGGGTCGACGCGTTGATCAAGGCCGGCGATGCCGAGCTCGATCCGGTGAAGCGCACGGCGGACTACGAGCTGGCCGCCAAGCTGATCTCGAACGACGTCGCGATCATCCCGCTCTACTCCTCGCCGTCGATCCTCGTCTACAAGTCGAAGATCAAGGGGATGGAGAACAGCAACAACCCCACGCAGGAAGGTCCTACGTGGAACGCGGAGCTCTGGCACTGGTAGGCCTAGCCTGCTAGGCCCGGCAAACGCGATACGATCCCCCGCGCCCGTCAGTCGGGCGCGGGGGATCGATCTTCCCCAGGCCAGGAGAAACCTTCGTGCTCACCTACGTCGTACGTCGACTCCTCTACAGCATCCCGGTGCTGTTCCTTTCGACGTTCCTGAGCTTCATCTTCGTGTCCTATGCGGGGAACCCGCTGGCTCAGATCCGTCAGAACCCGCGTATCCCGGCGAGCACGATCCACAACCTCATCGTCCAGAATCACCTCGACAAGCCCGTGGTGCTGCGCTACTTCTACTGGCTGAAGGAGGCGATCTTCCACAAGTTCGGGGATTCCCTCCTCGTCGCGCAGCCGATCTGGCCCGACATCACGCGCACGCTCGGCCACACGGCCCAGGTCGTGCTGCTCGCGGAGCTGGTCGCGATCGTCATCGGGGTCGCCGTCGGGATCTACTCCGCCATCCGCCAGTACTCGGCCTTCGACTACACGTTCACGACGATCAGCTTCCTCGGCTATGCGATGCCGACGTTCTGGCTCGCGCTGCTGCTCCAGATCCTCTTCGTCGACATCTACCTCAAGTGGCACGTGAGGATCTTCTACACCTCCGGTCTCAACAGCGGCTCGTCGGGCTCGACCTGGTCGCTCGACCGCTTGCAGCACATCGCGCTGCCCGTGGCGACGCTCTCGATCATCAGCTTCGCGCTGTACAGCAGATACATGCGCGCCTCGATGCTCGACGTGATCAACAGCGATTACGTCCGGACGGCGCGCGCCAAGGGCGTTCCCGAGTGGCGCGTGATCATGAGGCACGTCTTCCGCAATGCCCTGATCCCGATCGTGACGATCGCGGCCCTCAATCTCGGAGCGGTGCTCGGCGGGGCGATCGTGACCGAGACGGTGTTCACGCTCGACGGCATCGGCTATTACTTCGTGAGCAGGCTCGGAACGCTCGATCTGTACGCCGTGATGGCGTATCTGACGGTGACGGCGGTGATCATCATCGCGTTCAACCTGCTCGCCGACATCCTGTACGGCTATCTCGATCCGCGGATCCGGTATGACTGAGCCGACGAGCTCCGTTCCGATCGGAGTCGCCGGCCGGGACGGGACGTTGATCGAGGGCCCCGTCCCGCCCGCAATCGATGCGACGGTCGAGGCTGGTCTCGAGCTCAAGGTCCGCAGCCAGTGGTCGTACGCGCGGATGCGGTTCTTCCGCCACCGGCTGGCGATGATGGGCCTCGTCGGGCTCGTCATCCTCTTCGGAGCCGGCGCGTTCGCGGGCTACGTCGCGCCGTACTCGTACTCCGAGATCGACCTGAACAACATCCTCCATGCGCCGACGACCATCGGGCAGCACTACTTCGGAACGGACGAGATCGGCCGCGACTATTTCAGCCGTGTCATCTGGGGGATCCGGACGTCCGAGGAGGTCGGCGTCTTCGTCGCGGTCGTCTCCTCGCTCATCGGCCTCGTGATCGGCGCGATCGCGGGGTACTACCGCGGCTGGATCGACAACATCCTCATGCGGATCACCGACCTCGTGCTTACGCTGCCGGCGATCGCGATCCTGCTCACCGCGTCGGCGCTCCTCGGCCAGGGCAGCCAGTGGCGCATCTCGTTCATCCTCGCCTCCTTCTTCTGGACGGGCATCGCGCGCATCGTGCGCGGCGTGTTCCTGTCGCTGCGCGAGAAGGAGTACGTCGAAGCGGCGAAAGCGTCGGGCGCCGGCGACCTGCGCATCATGTTCCGCCACATCCTCCCGAACACGCTCGGGCCGATCATCGTCAACGGCACGCTCGCCGTGGCCGCTGCGATCCTCACCGAGGCGGCTCTGTCGTTCCTCGGCTTCGGCATCAAGCCTCCGACTCCGTCCCTCGGCGCACTCGTCGTCAGCGGCCAAACGAACCCGCAGCAGTGGTGGCTCACGGTGTTCCCCGGCCTGACCATCGTGGCCATCGTGCTGTGCGTGAACTTCGTCGGCGACGGCCTCCGGGACGCTCTCGACCCGCAGCAGCGAAGGATTCGCGCCTGATGGCCGAGCCGCTCCTTTCCATCCGCGACCTCGTCGTGGAGTTCAAGACCGAGGACGGGATCGTCCACGCGGTCGACGGGATCTCCTACGACGTGTTCCCGGGCGAGACGCTCGGCATCGTCGGCGAGTCCGGGTCGGGGAAGAGCGTGTCGACGATGGCGTTGCTCGGGCTCATCCCGAAGCCGCCGGGTCGTATCCCGAGCGGTGCCGCGATGTTCAAGGGCAAGGACCTGCTGCAGATGAAGCCGAAGGAGCTGCGCCGCCTGCGCGGTGACGAGGTGGCGATGGTCTTCCAGGACCCCATGACCTCGCTCAACCCCGTGCTCAAGGTCGGCTTCCAGCTGGGCGAGGCGATCAAGACGCACTATCCGAAGGAGCCGGACGACAAGGTCGACGAGCGCGTCGTCGATCTCCTGCGCCTCGTCGGCGTTCCGAACCCCGAGGTGCGGGCGGGCCAGTATCCGCACGAGTTCTCCGGCGGAATGCGCCAGCGCGCGATGATCGCGATGTCGATCGCGAACTCGCCGTCGCTGCTCATCGCCGACGAGCCCACGACCGCGCTCGACGTCACGGTCCAGGCCCAGGTGCTCGAGGTGCTGAAGACGGTTCAGGAGGCGACGCAGGCTGCGACGATCCTCATCACCCACGACCTCGGCATCGTCGCCGAGATGTGCGACCGCGTGATCGTCATGTACGCGGGCCGGATCGTCGAGACCGGCGACGTGCACACGATCTTCCGAGCGCCCCGCCATCCGTACACGATCGGCCTGATGGACAGCCTGCCGAAGCTGCTGGAGGACGAGGAGTGGTTGCGGCCGATCCCCGGGGCGCCGCCCTCGCTCATCAACCGTCCGACGGGCTGCGCCTTCCATCCGCGCTGCTTCCTTTCGCAGGGAAGGCTGCGATGCCGGGAGGAGGCGCCGGTGCTGACGCGCGCCGAGGGCGACGGCCACCTTGCGGCGTGCCATTTCGCCGACGAGCTCGTCGGTCACCAGTCCAAGTTCTCCGAGCCGGTGACGGCATGAGCGCGCAGCCGGCCGAGACGCTCGACGAGCAGGTCCACAGCCGGGCCGGCCAGGGGGAGGAGATCCTCCGTGTCGAGAATCTCGTCAAGCACTTCCCGATCCGGGCCGGCATCCTGAAGAGAACCGTCGGCCAGATTCACGCCGTCGAGGGAGTCGATCTCTCGGTTCGCGCAGGTGAGACTCTCGGCCTCGTCGGCGAGTCGGGCTGTGGCAAGACGACGCTTTCGCGCACGATCATCAAGCTGATCGAGCCGACGTCGGGGAGGTTGATCTTCAACGGGCGCGACATCACGAACCTCAGTCGGCGGCAGATGCGCGGCGTGCGGCGCGAGATGCAGATCGTCTTCCAGGATCCGTACGCGTCGCTCAACCCGCGGATGACCGTGCGCGACATCGTCGGCGAGCCGCTCCGCATCCACGGCGGCTACCGCGGCCAGCAGGGCCGCGCCCGCATGGACGAGCTGCTCCGCCTCGTCGGCCTCTCGCCGGAGCACGCGAACCGGTTCCCGCACGAGTTCTCGGGCGGGCAGCGGCAGCGCATCGGCGTCGCGCGCGCGCTCGCGCTCAACCCGCAGCTGATCATCCTCGACGAGCCGGTGTCGGCGCTCGACGTCTCGATCCGCGCGCAGGTCGTGAACCTGCTCGAGTCGCTGCAGCGCGACTTC
>JAGWRZ010000057.1 GCA_028876365.1 Acidobacteriota bacterium
CTCGCGCAGTTCATGGTCATCCTCGACGCGACCATCGTGAACGTGGCACTGCCCCACATCCAGACCGCCCTCGGCTTCAAGAGCGAGGCGAGCCTCCAGTGGATCATCAATGCGTACACGCTCGTGTTCGGCGGCTTCCTCCTCCTCGGCGGTCGCGCCGGCGACCTGCTCGGACGCAAGCGCCTCTTCCTCATCGGTCTCGTCATCTTCACGACGGCGTCGCTTCTCAACGGGCTCGCGTCGTCGTCCGGGGAGCTCATCGGCTTCCGCGCCCTGCAGGGGCTGGGCGCGGCGCTCATCTCCCCGGCCGCGTTGTCGATCATCTCGACGACGTTCGCGGAGGGGAGGGAGCGCGCGCGTGCGCTCGGCGTCTGGGCGGCGATCGCGATCGGCGGCTCCGCGTTCGGGCTCGTGCTGGGCGGGTGGCTCACCCAGTCGTTCTCCTGGCGCTGGATCTTCTTCGTCAACGTCCCGGTCGGCGTGGTCACCTTCCTCGCCGCCTTCCGCCTCGTCCCCGAGTCGCGCGACGAGCAGGCACAGCGCCATTACGACATCGGCGGGGCGGTCTCGGTCACGGGCGGCCTCATGTCGCTCGTCTTCGCGATCGTCAAGGCCGAGACCGACGGCTGGGGCTCGGCGACCACGATCGGCTTCTTCGTCCTCGCGTTCACGCTCCTCGCGTCGTTCATCGTCGTGGAGATGCGGTCGAAGAACCCGCTCGTCCGCCTCTCCATCTTCCGCACCCGCTCGCTGTCGACGGCGAACCTGACGATGTTCCTCGTCGCCTCCGGCATGTTCGCGATGTTCTTCTTCAACACGCTGTACGTGCAGCGGGTCCTCGGCTACCACCCGCTGAAGGCCGGCCTCGCGTTCCTGCCGTTCACCGGCGGGATCATGATCTCGGCCGGCATCGCATCGAACTTCGCGCCGCGCATCGGTGTGCGTCCGGTGGCCGCGGTCGGCATGCTGCTGACGGCGGCCGGCATGCTCCTCTTCGCCCGGATGCCGGTCGGCGGCGCGTACCTGTCCGACGTGCTGCCCGGACTGATGGTGTCGTCGCTCGGCATGGGCGCCGTGTTCATGCCGCTGACGCTCGTGGCGACGACCGGCCTGAAGGACGACGACCAGGGCCTCGCGTCGGGGTTGTTCAACACCTCACAGCAGATCGGCGGCGCGCTCGGGCTCGCGATCCTCTCGACGATCGCCGCCGGCCGCACCCACGGCGGCTCGAAGGCGGCGCTCGTGCACGGCTTCCACTACGCGTTCGGCGGCGCGGCGATCTTCGTGCTCGCCGCGCTCGCGCTCATGCTCGCGCTCCTGCGCAAGCGCGACGTCGCCCGCATCGAGGCCGAGGCCGCGCAGCCTGCTCCGGCAGCGGCATGAGAGCGGACGCACAGAGGAATCTGGATCGCGTCCTCGGGGCGGCGCTCGCGTGCTTCGCCGAGGGCGGGATCGACGTCAGCGTCGACGAGGTCGCCCGGCGCGCGGGCGTCGGGCACGGCACCGTCTTCCGCCGCTTCCCGACGAAGGAGGCGCTCATCGACGCCGTGCTCGGCAAGGAGCTCGACCGGATGGTGCTCCTGGCGCAGGCGGCGCTCGCCGACGAGGACGTGTGGGACGGCTTCGCCGCCTTCTTCGGCGCCGTGGCGGAGGGCTACGCACGCAACCGCGCGCTCGTCGAGTCGAAGGAGCGGTGCAAGGAGCTGCCGCAGATGCGCGTTATCCAGGATGCGGCGCACGAGCTCGTCCGCCGCGCGCAGGAGGCGGGCGCGCTTCGCCCCGATCTGTCCGCCGACGAGATCTTCGAGCTCGTTCCCGCGGCGAGCCGGTTCCCCGGCGTGATCCTCGACGGGCTACGTGGAAAGGCCGGCGTGGACAGGCTGCGGCCAGAGGCCGGCGCCGGCGTCGGCCGGTAGCGGCTCGAGCTCGAGCCCGAAGACCTCGCCGATCGCCGCCGCCGCCTGGGGGCGGACCTCGTCGAGGCTCACCTCGCGCCCGGCTTCGCGCGCGATCGTCGTGAAGGTCGCATCCTCGAGCCCGCAGGCGGTGATCCAGTCGGTGAAGGGGGCCGGGTCGAGGTCGACGTTGAGCGCGTACCCGTGCGTCGTGATCCAGCGCGAGACGTGCACGCCGATCGACGCGATCTTCCTGGGGGGCCCGGTCAGCCAGACGCCGGTGAGGCCGTCCAGGCGCTCGCCCTCGAGGCCGAACGGCGCGATCGTGCGGATGAGCGCCTCCTCGAGGCTGCGCACGTACTGCTTCACGTCGCGCCCGTGCCGGTTCAGGTCGAGGATCGGGTACGCGACGAGCTGTCCCGGCCCGTGATAGGTCGACTTGCCGCCGCGGTCGGTCTCGACGACGTCGATCTCGGTCGTCTCCGGGATGTGCAGCTCCGCCTGCTCGTCGGTGCGCCGGCCGAGCGTCACGACCGGCGGGTGCTCCAGCAGGATCACGGTGTCGGGGACGGCGCCCTGCGACACCGCGCCTGCGAGCGACCGTTGCAGGTCCCACGCCTCGCGATAGGGAACCTGCCCGAGCTCGAGCAGGTACGCCGGCCTACTCACCTTCCCACGTCTCGAGCCGCTGCCGCAGGTCGCGGAGGAAGCGGCCGGCGTATGCGCCGTCGACGAGACGATGGTCGTACGTGAGCGTGATGTTCATGATCGGCTTGATCGCGATTGCGTCGTTGCCGTTCTCGTCGGTCACGACCCAGGGCCGCTTGACGAGCGCGTACGTCCCGAGGATCGCCGACTGCGGCTGGTTGATCACCGGCGTGCCGTGGAACGTCCCATACCCGCCCGGGTTCGTGATCGTGAACGTCCCGCCCTGCACGTCGTCGGGCAGGAGCTTCTTGTCGCGTGCGCGGGCGGCGATGTCGGCGATCGCACGGGCGACACCGAGGAGGTTCAAGCCTTCCGCGTTCCGGATGACGGGGACGATCAGCCCCTTGCCCTCGGCGAGCTCCACCGCGATGCCGAGGTTGACGAAGTTGCGTGTGACGATCGAGTCGCCGCGCAGCTCGCCGTTGATGTACGGGTAGTCCTTCAGCGTTGCGACGGCGGCGCTGCCGATGAAGGCGAGATACGTCGGGTTCACCCCGTACGCCGACTGGTACTCCTTCTTCAGCGACTCGCGCGCGGCGACGATGCGCGACATGTCGACCTCGATGGCGCTCGTGACGTGCGCGGCGGTGTCGACGGAGCGGCGCATGTGCTCGGCGATGCCGCGCCGCATCGCGGAGATCGGCTCGACCGTCTCGCCGGCCTGCGGCGCCGCCGCTGCGGGAGCCGGCGCCGGCGCGGGAGGAGCCGGCTTCGGCGCGACCGCGGGTGCAGTCTGC
>JAGWRZ010000058.1 GCA_028876365.1 Acidobacteriota bacterium
ACGAGCGAGCCGTCCCGGATTGCTGCGGCGACGGCTTCGATGTCGGGCGCCAGCGGCCGGTCGTCGTCGAGCCGCGGCGAGAGCGAGCGGACGAAAGCGCGCGTCGCGCGCACGCCGCCGCCCGGCTCGAGCGGCGCGTGGAACTCGACCGCCTGCGCGCCCGCGAGCAGCTCGATCGCCACCGCCAGCTCGCAGTTCGCGAGCACCTGCCACGCCTTCAGCCCGGCCGCGTTCCCCATCGACACGTGATCCTCCTGCCCCGCGCTCGTCGGGATCGAATCCACCGACGCCGGATGCGTGAGGACCTTGTTCTCGGACACGAGCGACGCGGCGACGTACTGCGGGATCATGAAGCCGCTGTTGAGCCCGCCCTCGCTCGTCAGGAACGCGGGCAGGCCGTCGGAGAGATTCGGGTTCACGAGCCGCTCGACGCGGCGCTCGGAGATCGACGCGAGCTCGGCGACCGCCATTGCGAGGACATCGAGCGCGAACGCGAGCGGCTGTCCGTGGAAGTTGCCGTTCGACACGAGCGCGTCCTCGTCGACGAGCACGAGCGGGTTGTCCGTGGCCGCATTCACTTCGACGGAGACGGTGTAGTCGACGTGATCGAGGAGGTCGCGCGACGCGCCGTGCACCTGCGCGGCGCAGCGCAGGGAGTACGCGTCCTGCACCTTGTCGCACCAGCGGTGCGACTCGATGATCGCGGATCCGTCGAGCTGCTCGAGGATGTGCGCGGCCGACGCACGCTGTCCACGCAGCGGCCGCAGCTCGTGGATCTGCGGCAGGAACGACGTCCGCGACCCTTGCAGCGCCTCGAGAGACATCGCGCACGCGAGATCGGCGGCATGCGCGAGGCGGCGCGCGCGCACGAGCCCGAGAGCGGCGAACGCGGCCATGAACTGCGTGCCGTTGATGAGCGACAGGCCCTCTTTCGCCGCGAGCGTGACGGGGTCGAGGCCGGCGCGCACCAGCGCCTCCAGCCCCGGCACCCGCTCGCCTTCGAGGAACGCTTCGCCTTCGCCGACGAGCGGAAGCGCGAGATGCGCGAGCGGCGCGAGGTCGCCGGACGCCCCGACGCTGCCGCGGCTCGGCACGACCGGGACGACGCCGCGGTTGAGGCACCCGAGCAGGAGCTCGACCGTCTCGACGCGCGCCCCCGAGTTCCCCTTCGCGAGAGCGTTCGCGCGCAGGAGCATCGCGGCGCGCACGATCTCGTCCGGATAGGGGTCGCCGACCCCGCAGGCGTGCGAGCGGAGCAGGCGAAGCTGCAGCTCCTCGGTCAGCTCCTCCGGGATGGAGCGAGAGACGAAGCGGCCGAATCCGGTGTTCACGCCGTAGGTGTGCTCGCGCGCGCCGTGCGCGGCACGCTCGACGAGCGCCCGGGCCGCCTGCATCTTCGTGCGCGCCGCGTCGGCGAGAGCCGCGGGACGCCGTTCGACGGCGACCGACCAGACGTCGGCGACGGTCAGGTCGTCGCCGGTGAGCGCGACCGGAGGCACAGGAGGAATCTACTTCGCGCGGCGCGCGAGCTCGTCCTCGACCTCGCTCGGGTCGACACCGGCGGCTGCCAGCAGGACGTAGAGGTGGAAGACGAGGTCCGCGGACTCGGCGACGACCGCCTCGCGGTCGCCGGCGACGGCGGCGAGCCCCACCTCCACGCCCTCCTCGCCCACCTTCTGCGCGCACCGGGCGACTCCGGCGTCGAGCAGCGAGACGACATACGAGCCGTCCGGCCGATCGGCCTTCCGCTGGGAGATCGTGCGCCAGAGCGCGGGCGCGAAGCACGAGCGGGCGCCGGTGTGGCATGCGGGCCCCGCCGGCCGGACGCGCAGGAGGATCGCATCGCCGTCGCAGTCGTCGCGGATCTCCTCGACCGCGAGTGTGTTCCCCGAGGTCGCGCCCTTGTGCCAGAGCTCCTGCCGCGACCTGCTCCAGAACCACGCCTCGCCCGTCTCGCGCGTCAGCCGCTCCGCCTCGTCGTCCATCCACGCGAGCATGAGCACGCGGCCGTCGGATGCGTCCTGGACGATGGCCGGTTTCATCGCAGCGGAACTCCGAGCTCGCGCAGCTCGCCTCGCAGCGAGACGAGCCGCGCCGGGTCCTCGTGGAGGATGGATGCGAGCAGGGCCGCCTCGGACACCTCGAGGGCGGCGGCGACATGGCGGGCGTTCCCCGCCCCGCCCGACGCGATCACGGGGAGCGACACGGCGTCGCGCAGCGCGGCGAGCTGGTCGAGGTCGTATCCGTCCTTTGTCCCGTCGCGGTCGATCGACGTGACGAGCAGCTCGCCGGCGCCGCGCGCCTCGCACTCCTTCGCCCACTCGACGGTGTCGCGTGCGGCGTCGCGGGTCGCCGCATGCGACCGGACGCGGCCCCTCTCGGTGTCGATGGCGACGACGACCGCCTGGCTCCCGAGAGCGCGCGCGAGCTCCTCGATCAGCTCGGGGCGCTCGAGCGCCGCGGAGTTGACGCTGATCTTGTCCGCGCCCGCCTCCAGCAGCTCGGTCGCGTCCGCGACGCTGCGGATGCCGCCCCCGAACGTGAACGGGATGGTGACATGCTCGGCGACACGCGCGGCGACGCCCGCGGCCGCGGCCCTGTCGTCGAGCGTCGCGGAGATGTCGAGGAAGACGAGCTCGTCGGCGCCGCCGTCGGAGTAGGCCGCGCCGAGCTCGACGGGGTCGCCGACGTCGCGCAGCCCGCGAAAGCGCACACCCTTGACGACGCGTCCACCGGCGACGTCGAGACAGGGGATCAGGCGCGGGAGAGGCATCGCTCCAGGAATCGCAGTCCGGCTGCACCGCTCTTCTCGGGATGGAACTGCACGCCGGTGAATGCGCCGTGCTCGACGATCGCGGCGTGCCCTTCGCTTCGCGCCACGGTCGCGTCGGTCACCGCCTCGTAGGAGTGCGCGAACCAGTAGGCGTCGCCCCCCGGCTCGACCGTCGCCCAGCCGATCCGCGGAACGCGCTCGGCCTCGAGCCGCACGGCCCGGCCGGGAACGAGGCCGAGGCCGGCGACGCCGCCGTCCTCCTCGCTCTCGTCGAGCGCGAGCTGCAAGCCGAGGCAGATGCCGAGGATCGGCCGGCCCGCGGCGTGGCGCTCGCGCAGCACCCGGACGGCGTCGCCGAGCCCGTCCATCGCGGAGCGCGCGGAGCCGACGCCGGGGAGGATCGCCAGGTCCGCCCCCTCGAGGTCGTTCGCCATCTCGGCGCCGAGCCTTCGCATCGCAAGCTCGACGGAGCGGACGTTGCCCGCGCCGTAGCGCGCGATCGCGACGGTGGTCACATCACGCCCTTCGTCGACGGGAGGACGTCGCTCTCGCTCCGGACGGCGGCGCGCAGCGCGCGGCCGGTCGCCTTGTAGGCGGCCTCGGCGACGTGATGCGCGTCCTCACCGCTCGACTCGACGTGCAGGGCGATGCGCGCGTTGTCGGCGAAGCTCGCGAGCACGTGCTTCCCGAGGCCGGGGTCGGGGGCGATCGCGATGCTCGTGTGCCGCCTGCCGCCGAGGTCGACGGCGGCGCTCGCACGCGCGTCGTCCATGACGACGGTCGCATCGCCGTAGCGCGCGATCCCCTTGCGGTCGCCGAGCGCGACGTCGAACGCCTGTCCGAGCGCGATCGCCGCGTCCTCGGCGGTGTGGTGGTCGCCGGTCTCGAGGTCTCCGCTCCCCTCCAGGACGAGGTCGAGGCCGGCGTGGAAGGCGAGCTGCTCGAGGAAATGGTCGTACAGCCCGGCGCCGGTGCCGACGCGGACGCGGCTGGCCCCGTCGAGCCCGAGTCGCACCCGCACGACCGTCTCCGTCGTCGCGCGCATGCGGCGGGCACGGCGGCCCGCGCTCTTCGACTCCCCGGCGAGCGCCGCGAGGAGGACGTCGTCGTCCTCGCGGTCGCGCACGGAGACGCGGATGCCGCTCGCGAAGGTGCGCACGACGCAGCCCGCCGCGAGCAGGGTCTCCGACACCGCTCGCGGGTCGTCGACCGGCATGTAGACGAAGTTCGCGCGCGAGGGGACAGGCGCATGGCCGAGCGCGCGCAGCTCCCGCGCGAGCCGCTCGCGTTCCTCGATCACCGGCGCGACGTCCGGCGGCGCGGCCAGAGCCGCGAGCGCGAGCGCGACGGAGAGCGTCGACACCGGCGCAGGCGACTGCCGCGCGTTCAGCTCCGCCGCGACCTCCCTCGACGCGAGCGCATAGCCGATGCGCGCGCCGGCGAGCGCGAACATCTTGGAGAAGGTGCGGATGACGACGACGTCGTCGCCGATCAGGCCCACCGCACCCGGGTCCTCCGCGTACTCGAAGTAGGCCTCGTCGACGGCGAGCGGGCGCGCATCCGGAAGCGGGTCGAGCGCACCGGTCGGGTTGCCGGGGCGGCAGGCGAAGGTGAGCACGGGATCGTCGTCGCCGACGCCGGCGCCCGCGAGCTGCGCGGCGATGCGAAAGAGCGGATATGTCGGCGCCTGCGGCACCGACACCGTGTCGCCCGCTCCGGCGTACGCGCGCGCGACGAGCATGATCAGGTCGTCCGCGCCCGCCCCGAGCACGACGTTCTCGGGCGCGACCCCCGAGTACTCGGCGATCGCCTCGTGGATGCGCGGATAGCCGCCGTGCGGGTACTCGTTGACGCGCGCGAGCTCGGAGGCGATCGCGGCCGGCCGCGAGGCCGGCAGCGGAAGAGGCGGGACGTTGCCGTCGAAGCGGAGGATCTCCACCGGGTCGAGCCCGGCCCGCGCCGCGAGCTCGGCGGTCGACGGAGCCCAGCCGTACACCTGGAAGCCCGCGCCGAGCGCCCTCATCGCCGTACCGCCTCGGCATGCGCGGGCAGCCCCTCGACCGCGGCGAGCGCCTCCACCGTTGGACGCACGCGCTCGAGCCCCTCGCGCGTCAGCCGCTGAGTCGTGATCGGCTTCATGAAGGTCTCGAGGCCGAGGCCGCCGACCGAGCGCGCCCAGCCCCCGGTCGGGAGGACGTGATTGGCGCCGGTGCCGAGGTCGCCGCTCGGGACGGGCGACCACGCGCCGACGAAGACCGCGCCCGCGTTCCGCACCTGCGGCGCGAGCGCTTCGGCGTCGCCGAGCAGGACGAGATGCTCCGGCGCGAGCGCTTCCGCCTCGTCGAGCGTCTCCACGATCGTGCACACCGCTTCGTGCCCGTGCTCCGCCTGCGCGGCGAGCTCGAGCTCGGCGAGACGCCGGTCGCCTCCTTCCCCGAGCACGACGACGACTTCGGACGGCCCGGCCGGGAGGTCGATGGCGACGTCGCGCGCGACCGCGAGCTTCGCCTCGTTCACGTACGGGCCGCCCGGCCCGACGATCTTGTCGACGCGCGCGATGTATGCGAGATACCCGATCGCCTGCGCACCGCCGATTGCCCACACCTCGTCGAGCCCGAGCAGCCCGGCCGCTCGGGCGACGAGGCCCGCGCCCGCAGGCGGCGTGCACACGACGATGCGCCGTACGCCCGCGACCTGCGCGGGCACGGCGCACATGACGAGGGTGGAAACGAGGCCGCGCGGGACGTAGATGCCGACCGAGTCGAGCGCGATCCAGCGCCGTTCGAGCTCGACGCCCGGCTCGACCTCGAGCCGTACGTCCGCGGGCCGCTGCGCCGCGTGCCAGCGGCGGACGCGGCCGGCGAGCGCGAGCACCGCGTCCTCCGGCAGGTCTCCCGACGGCTGCGCGCGCGCGGGCTCGACGCCGTCGAGCCGCAGCGCCCATTCGCGCACCGCCTCCTCCCCGCGAGCCTTGACGTCTGCGACGACGTTCATCCGAGCATCCGCTCGACGGGCACGAGGAGGATCGACGACGCGCCGGCCGCCTCCAGCTCGGGCAGCAGCCGCCACACGTCGGCTGCGGGGACGAGGCTGTGCACCGCCACCATCCCCGGCTCGGAGAGCGGCAGCACGCTCGGCGCGCGCGAGCCGGGAACGAGCGCGCAGATCGCCTCGAGCGCGGACTCGTGCGCGTTCAGCATGAGATAGCGGGTCGCGCGCGCGTCGACGACGCTGCGGAAGACGTTCGCGAGCTGGAACGCGTCGTCGCGCGGCTCGGGCGGCCCGATGAGCACGGCTTCCGACGCGAGGAGGACGCCGATCGAGCGCAGGCCGTTCGTCCGGAGCGTGCTTCCGCTCGAGACGAGGTCGACGATCGCGTCGGCGAGGCCGAGACGCGGCGCAAGCTCGACCGAGCCGTGCACGTCGACGAGCTCGATCGGCACCGGCATGAGCTCGCGCGCGAGGTTGGGGAAGCTCGTCGCGATGCGCGCGCCGTCCAGCTCGCCGGGGGCGGCGACCCTCGACTCCTCCTGCACCGCCACCTCGAGCGTGCACGCGCCGAACCCGAGACGCTGCAGCTCGGTGACGCGCGCTCCGCGCTCGCGGACGATGTCGAGGCCGGTGATGCCGCAGTCGACGACGCCGTCCTGCACGTACTCGGGGATGTCGTCCGCGCGCACGAGCAGCGCCTCGACCGGCGCGTTCCGGCACGGGAATGCGAGCGCGCGGTCACCCGGTGTCTCCGGCCCGAGGCCGGCGTCGTCGAGCAGCGCGATCGCCGGATCGCGCAGGCGGCCCTTCGACGGGACCGCGATCCTCAGGATCGCCGCCGGCGCTCCAGCGCCAGCCGGTAGCCGCCCTCGCCCCGTCGCAGCCACTGCGACACGCGCGTCACGGTCGTCGTCGAGGCGTGCGCCCGGTGCGCGACCTCGACGTACGGCAGGCCCTGGTCCAGGAGCCTCGCCACCTGCCAGCGGTGCGCCATCGCGTCCAGCTCGGACCGGGTGCACAGGTCCCGCAGGAAGCGCTCCGCCTCCTCCTTCGTCCGCAGCGACGCCACCGTCGCGAACAGGTCTCGGTGGTCTTTCGTCGGCCAATGTCGGGGCTCCGCCGTTGCCATCGTGTTAGCATGGTAACATGTTTCATGTACTTCCGGCGGTCGACGTGCTGGACGGCCGGGCCGTGCGCCTCGAGCGCGGCCGATTCGATGCGGTCGCCCGCGAGGCCGGCGACCCGGTCGATCTGGCCCGCCGGTTCGCGGCGCGCCTCCCCCCCTTCCTCCATGTCGTCGTGCTCGACGCCGCCCGCGACGGAGGCGCGCCCGTCGAGCTGGCGCGAAGGCTGGCAGGCGCGATCTCTCCGGTCCCGCTCCAGATCGGAGGGGGCGTGCGCTCGGCCGGCGACGCCCGCGCCCTCGTGGACGCGGGCGCCGCTCGCGTCATCGTCGGCACGGCCGCGTTCGAGCAAGGGCCCGAGCCGTACGTCGAGGCGCTCGGAGACCGACTCGTCGTCGCCGTCGACGTCCGCGACGGCGAGGTTCGCGTGCGCGGCTGGGAGCACGGGAGCGGGCTCGGCGTCGACGATGCCGTCGACCGCTGCCGCGCCGCCGGCGTCGCGCGGCTGCTCTGCACCGCGGTCGACCGCGACGGGACGATGAGCGGTCCCGACCTGGAGCTGATGGGACGCGTGGTCGACCGGTTCGGCGGGCCGGTGCTCGCGGCCGGAGGCGTCCGCTCGCGGAGCGATCTCGACCTGCTCGAGGCGCTCGGCCTCGAGGGCGCGGTCGTCGGGCGCGCCCTACTCGAGGAGGCGCAGCTCGAGGACGTGTGACGCGTCGAACCCCTCGATGCGCAGGAGCGCGCCCGCGGCGGCCACCGCAGCGCCGGCCGGCATCAGCCCGACGAGCTCGGCGCCCGCGAGCTCGACCCCGCGCGCGTCCGCCTCTCGCTCGATGGCGGCGACGATGTCGTGCAGCGCTGAGGCCTCCCAGTCCTCGACGTTCATGCTGATCTGCGCGTGGCCCGCCCGCGGAAGGTCGAGCCCGAGCGCGCGGACGCCCGGGAAGCCGCCGTCGCGCTCGCGCACGACGCGTGCGATCTCGCGCGCAGCCCCGACGTCGGCATGCGCGAGGTTGACGTTGAAGGCGATCAGGGGCCGGCGCGCGCCGACGATCACCGCGCCTGCGGCGGGATCGAGCTGCGGAGGGCCGTGGTCCGGCGCGAGCTCGCCGTCGTCGATGCGCCGCTGCAGCTCCTCCGGCCCTCCGCGCCGGAAGAAGGCCGGGACGCGGCCCGCGCCGATCTCGCCGTACAGGAACACGGGCAGCCCGAGCTCGTCGCCGATGCGCCGCGCGGCGATGCGGGCCGCCTCGCGGGCGCGCTCGGCATCCTCGCGGCGGATAGCGACGACCGGGACGACATCGGCCGCGCCGATGCGCGGGTGGACGCCTTCGTGCCCGCGCAGGTCGATACGCGACTGCGCGACGGCGACGCCGGCGAGGAGCGCGTCGACGATGTCCGCTTCCTCGCCGACGATGGTGAAGACCGAGCGGTTGTGGTCCGCGTCGGTGTGGATATCCAGCAGCCGCGCATGCCGCGCGAGCGCGTCGCCGATCTCGGCGATCGCCGCCGTGTCGCGGCCTTCGGAGAAGTTCGGGACGCTCTCGAGCGGGAGCATCCTGCGGACACTAGGTGACGTAGGGCGCGCAGTTCTCGCAGACGCTCGGCGGGACGATCCCGAGCCGCATGCCGAGATAGAAGAACTTGCAGCCGACGCAGAGGCCGAAGCCGGACTCGAGCGAGGCGAACACGGCGATGATCCCGGCGAGGGCGAGCGCCGCCGTATGCAGGCCGGCGAGGTACCAGAGCAGCGCGGCGGTCGTCGTGAAGACGGCGCCGATCGACTGCGCGAAGCGCTTCGCCGGCCCCGGCGAGTAGCGATGCGCGATGTGCAGCCGCGGCGTGACGACCCGCGTCGCGACGAGCGCGAGCGGGCTCAGCTTCGGGCCGGTCAGCGCGCGGGCGACGAAGCCGTAGGCGAGGACGGGCAGGATCCACCCCTGCTGGAATGCGATCGCCACCACGGCGAGCACCGCGACGACGCCGGCGACGAGCCGGGCGGACGTCTCGTTCACCGGATTCGGAAATGAGAAGAGCGCGCTCACGAGAGATGGAGGATGCGGCGCCATGCGGGCGCCGCCTCGCGGCGCCCGGCGCTCGGGCTCTCGCGGACCTCGCGCTCAGCCTGCTCGCGTCGCGTGGCGCTCCTCTCGCTCCCCTCCATCGTCGTCCTCGAGAATTCTACGAATGTCGACGAGCTCGGCGCGCCTGACGAGGCATGTCCGTTGACCCAACGGAAGTCCTCCTACCGGTCGATCGCATCGCTCCAGCGCGACCTGGCCCGTTGCCGCGCCTGCTCGGAGGCGGGCTTCCCGCTCGAGTCGCTGCCGGTGCGTGCACCGCTCGCGGCGCAGCGCGCATATATGTACGGGCAGGCGCCCGGGATCGTGGAGGGCGAGGAGCGGCTGCCCTGGCGCGGGCGCGCCGGGCGAACGCTGCGGCGCTGGCTCGACATGGACGAGGGGACGTTCTACGCGACGTTCTTCTGCGCGTCGGTGACGCGCTGCTACCCGGGCCGCGCCGCGTCCGGCCGCGGCGACCGCGTGCCGACGCCGCGAGAGCAGGAGCTGTGCGCGTTCTGGCGGGAGTGGGAGCTCGAGCTGCTGCGGCCGCGGCTGATCGTGGCCGTCGGCGGCCTCGCGATCCGCGCGCTCCTCGGCGTCTCCTCGCTCGACTGCGTCGGGGAGCGGCACGAGCTCGCGGGGGCGAGCGTCGTCCCGCTCCCGCATCCGTCGGGCGCGAGCAGCTGGCCGAGCCTGCCCGGGAATCGCGAGCGGCTCGCGCGCGCGCTCGCGCTCGTTCAGCAAGAGCTGACGCATCTACATTGAGAACGTGAGCGCGGTCCCGTACCGGGCGACGTTCGTGCGCCTGCTCGGATTCCTTCGGCCCTACCGGGTGGGCGTCGCCGTATCGATCGTCCTCGCCGCCGGATCGCAGGCGGCGCAGATCGCCCTCGTCTGGCTGACGGGCCGCAATGTCATCGACAGGGCGCTCATCCGTCACGACGCGCACCGGCTGTGGGTGACGGTGGCCGAGATCGTCGGGCTCGGAGTCGTCCGCGCGGCGCTCATGCTCGGCCGCCGCCTCCTCTCGGGCAAGCAGGCGCTCGACGTCGAGATGGACATGAGGAGCGGGCTGTACGCGCATCTCGTCCGCCTCTCGTTCGGCTTCTACGACCGCCACCAGACGGGCCAGCTGATGTCGCGCGCGACCGTCGACCTCCAGGGCGTCCGCTTCTTCCTCGGCTACGGCCTCGTCTTCTTCTTCCAGAACGTGCTCACCGTCGTCTCGGTGACCGTCGTCCTCTTCTTCTTCCAGTGGCAGCTCGCGCTCATCGCGCTCGCGATCACGCCTCCGCTCGTCGTGCTCGCGTACCGGTACAGCCACGTCGCGCACCCGACTCTGCGCGACGTCCAGCAGCGGCTCGCCGACGTGGCAACGGTCGCGGAGGAGAACATCGTCGGCGTCCACGTCGTCAAGGCGTTCGCGCAGGAGCCCGCGGAGGAGGAGAAGTTCCGCGCCCGCTCGGAGCTCGTGTTCGACCAGACGCTGCGCGCGAACCGCCAGCGCGCGACATACGTCCCGCTCATCTCGTTCGTGCCGCTCCTCGCGCAGGCGGCGGTGCTGCTCGTCGGAGCGCGCATGGTCGCGCGCGGCCACCTGACGCCGGGCAGCTTCAGCGCGATCTTCCTCTACCTCGGGATGCTCGTCACGCCGCTCCGCTCGCTCGGGATGTGGATCGGGCAGGCGCAGCGCGCGACCGCCTCCGGGGAGCGCATCTTCCAGGTGCTGGACGAGCCGGAGGAGATCGCCGACCGTCCGGGCGCGACCCGTCTGGGGCCAGGCCCCGGGCGTGTCCGCTTCGAGCACGTCTCGTTCGAGTACACGCCCGGCCGGCCCGTTCTCCGGGACATCGACCTCGACGTCCCCGCCGGCCGGACGATCGCGCTCATCGGCCACACGGGCTCGGGCAAGACGACGCTGACCTCGCTCGTCCCCCGCTTCTACGACGTCACCGCCGGCCGCGTGCTCCTCGACGGCGTCGACGTTCGCGACCTCACGATCACGTCGCTTCGCTCGGCGGTCGGCGTCATCGCGCAGGATCCGTTTCTCTTCTCGGCGACCGTGCGCGAGAACATCGCCTTCGGCCGCGCCGGCATCGGCGACGAGGAAGTCGAGCGCGTCGCGCGGCTCGCACAGGCGGACGAGTTCGTCGCGCGGCTGCCGCAGGGCTACGACACCGTCATCGGCGAGCGCGGGATCACGCTCTCGGGCGGCCAGCGGCAGCGCATCGCGATCGCGCGCGCGCTCGCGGTCGACCCGCGCGTCCTCGTCCTCGACGACGCGACCGCATCGGTCGACGCGACGACGGAGGCGCAGATCCGAGCCGGGCTGCGCGTCGCGATGGAGGGACGGACGACGCTCATCATCGCCCACCGTCTCTCGACGATCGCGCTCGCGGACGAGATCGTCGTCCTCGCCGACGGTCGCATCGCCGCGCGTGGCACGCACTCCGAGCTCGTGACGACGAGCCCGGTGTACCGCGAGATCTACGAGCACGGGCTGCTGGAGCAGCAATTCGCCGACGCGGTGGAGGCGACCGGCGACATGGAGGAGGTCGCGTGAGGGTCCACCAGCCGGGGAGCCATCTCACGCAGCAGCGCGGCGCGGATGTCGAGGACTGGTCGTGGCGCACGACGCGGCGGCGCGTCGGGACGCTGTGGCGGCTGACGCGCCCCTACCGCGGACGCACCGGCCTGTCGGTCATCTCGCTCCTGACCGCGACGATCACTGCGCTCGCCCCTCCCTACCTGACGAAGTACGCGCTCGACGACGCCCTGCACGGCCACACCGGGGCGAGGCTCGAGATCGTCGTCGGCATCTTCGTCGCCGCGGGCCTCGCCAACTGGGGAATGACCTACGTCGAGACCTACCTCACCGGCTGGGTCGGCGAACGGATCCTCGCCGATCTGCGCAATCGCCTCTTCGAGCACCTGCAGCAGCTCTCGCTCGGCTTCTACGAGCGGAACCGCGCGGGCGTGATCATCAGCCGGCTGACGAACGACGTCGAGGCGATCGACCAGCTCGTCACCGACGGGGTGACGACGCTCGTGCAGAGCACGCTCACGCTCGGGGGCACCGCCGTCATCCTCTTCGTGCTCGACTGGCGGCTCGCGCTCGCCACCTGCGCGGTCATCCCGCTCATGAGCGTCGCGACCCTGCTCTTTCGCAAGTACTCCGCGCGCGCGTACGCGGCTGTGCGCGAGCGCCTCGGCCTCGTCACAGCCACGCTCGCCGAGGACATCGCCGGCATGCGCGTCCTGCAGGCGTTCACCCGCGAGCAGGCGGCGCGGGAGAACTTCCGCGTCGTCGGTGAGGCCTACCGGCGCCGCAACCAGGAGACGGTCGTCCAGAACGCGGTCTACTTCCCCTTCGTCGACCTGCTCGCGTCGCTCGCGACCGCGATCATCCTCGGCTACGGCGCCTACCTCGTCTTCCACGGCAAGACGAGCTACGGCGTGCTGGCCGCGTTCCTCGGCTACGCGACGATGTTCTTCG
>JAGWRZ010000059.1 GCA_028876365.1 Acidobacteriota bacterium
CTGTGGTCCCACTCCACCGGCGGCTACGTGTACGCATCGCCTGCGGTCTGGCGGCAGCGCATCCTCGTCGGCTCCTACAGCGGGACGTTCTCCGCGTTCGACGCCGGCACCGGGGAGCCGGACTGGACGTTCCACGCCGGCGGCCCCGTCTCCGGGTCGGCGGTCGTCGTCGGCGACGTCGTCTACTTCGCCACGCTGCACGAGAGCGGCCTGAAGAACGGGCGGACGTACGCGCTCGACGCGCGCACCGGCAAAGAGCTGTGGTCGTTCCCCGACGGGAAGTACACGCCCGTCGTCGCCGTGCGGGACCGCCTCTTCCTGATCGGCTACGGCATCGTCTATGGGATGGTGGAGAGGCGATGAGATTCGTCGTCACCGGAGCGGCCGGCTTCATCGGGTCGCATCTCGCCGAGACGCTCCGCGCGCGCGGCGACGACGTCGTCTCCGTCGACTGCTTCACCGACTACTACGACCCGGCCGAAAAGGAGGAGAACGCGCGCGGGCTCGACGTCCTCCGCATCGACCTCGCCGACGAGACGCTCGATCTCGACGGCGTCGACGGGGTCTTCCATCTCGCCGGCCAGCCCGGCGTGCGCAGCTTCGGCGAGGCGTTCCCGCTCTACCTCCGCCGCAACGTGCTGGCGACGCAGCGCGTCTTCCAGTCGTCTGCGGAGGCGGGCGTGCGCGTCGTCTATGCGTCGTCGTCGTCGATCTACGGCGAGGCGGAGCGCTATCCGACGCCGGAGGAGACGGTGCCGCGCCCGATCTCGCCCTACGGGATCACGAAGCTCGCCTGCGAGCAGCTCGCGCACGCGTACTCGACCGGCTTCGGCCTCGACGCGGTCGCGCTTCGCTACTTCACCGTCTACGGCCCGAGGCAGCGGCCCGACATGTTCTTCCGCCGCGTGTGCGACCTCCTGCTCGGCGGCGGGACGTTCGAGATCTTCGGCACGGGCGAGCAGTCGCGCAGCTTCACCGAGGTTAGCGACGCGGTCCGCGCCACGATCGCGGCGATGGACGGCGCTCCCGCGGGCGCGACCTACAACGTCGGGGGCGGGACCGAGGCGTCCATGCTCGAGGCGATCGCGCTCCTGGAAGGAGTCTCCGGCCGGGCGCTCGACGTCAGGCACGTCGACCGCGCGCGAGGCGACGTGGCGCGCACGCGGGCCGACGTCTCGCGCATCGCCGCCGACCTCGGCTGGGAGCCGCGGGTCCCTCTCGCGGACGGGTTGAGCCGGATGTGGGCCTGGGCCTCCGCTAGAGTCGCGACGCCGTGACGATGAGAGATCCAGAGGCCGAGCAGGAGATCGACTTCTCCCGCTACTGGCGGCTCCTCGCCGCGCGGTGGTGGGTCCCGGTCGGGGCCCTCGTCCTCGGCGCGATCATCGGCTACGCGGTCGCGCTCGGCGGCGCCCAGCACTACAGCGCCTCGGCGAACCTCTATCTCGGCCAGCCGTACACGGCGAGCGGGAACGTCTCGCTGCAAGGGCTGCAGACGAACCCGAGCACGGTCGGGACGATCGCCCATTCGCTCGCGATCGACCAGCGGGTCGCGGCCCTGTGCAAGACGAAGACCGGCTCGTTCCGCTCCGGCATCTCGACGAAGCCGGTCGCCGGGAACCTCGCGAAGAACGGCCAGAACCCGCTCATGGCGCTCACCGTCCTCTCCTCGAAGAAAAAGGTCGCCGCGTGCGCCGCGAACCAGCTCGCGCAAGAGGTGATCGCGCGCATCTCGACCTACGCGGTCGAGAAGATCGCGAGCTTCCAGGCGCAGCTCTCCCAGCAGGAGAGGGAGATCAAGGAGCTCGGCACCGCGATCGCGAGCTCGAGCGTCTCCTCCACCGACAAGCTGCTCCTCCAGGTGCAGCTCAACTCCGCGGAGAGCGACCTGTCGACGACGACGCAGCTCCTCCACCAGGCGCGGGCGATCGAGGAGCCGTCGGTGCTCACTCCGGCGTCCTCCGCGCGCGTCACCGCCCGCAGCCGCCGCAACTCGACCGTCGTCGGCGGGCTCATCGGCCTCGTTCTCGGCGGGCTCGCCGCGCTCCTCTGGGACCGCATCGCCCCCGCAGTGGCCCGCCGCCGCAACGGCCGGTAATGCTCGAGGGGAAGAGCGTCGGGGTCGTCGTCCCGGCCCACGACGAGGAGTCGCTCATCGCGGAGACGCTCGGCGGCATCCCCGGGTTCGTCGACCGGATCGTCGTCGTCGACGACGGCTCCTCCGACGCGACCGTCGAGCGGGCGCGCGGCTTCGGGGACCCGCGCGTCGAGGTGGTCGAGCACGCGGCCAATCGCGGCGTCGGCGCCGCCATCGTCACCGGCTACCGGCGCGCGCTCGAGGAAGGCCTCGATGTCGTCTGCGTCATGGCGGCGGACAACCAGATGGATCCCGCCGACCTGGCGACGCTCGTACAGCCGGTCGCACGCGGCGAGCTCGACTATGCCAAGGCCAACCGTCTCTTCACCGGGCAGGCGTGGAAGCTCATCCCGCGCGACCGCTATCTCGGCAATGCCGTCCTGTCGCTCCTGACGAAGATCGCCTCCGGTTACTGGCACATCGCCGACTCGCAGTCGGGCTACACCGCCGTCTCGGGGACGATGCTCGCGCAGCTCGACCTCGACCGCGTCTACGCCGGGTACGGATTCCCGAACGACTTCCTCGTGCACCTCAACGTCTGGAATGCGCGCGTGCGCGACTTCCCGTCGCGTCCGGTGTACGGCATCGGTGAGCGTTCCGGCATCCGCTATCGCCGCGTCGTCCCGCGCATCTCCTGGCTCCTCGTGCGCGGGTTCTTCTGGCGCCTGCGCGAGAAGTACGTCATCCGCGACTTCCACCCGCTCGTCTTCTTCTACGCGTTCGGCTTCCTCGCGACGCTCGGAGGGCTCGTCCTCGGGGTCGTCGAGCTCATCGACCGGATCGACGGCCACGCGGTGAGCGTCGGCACCGTCGTGCTGATCGCGTTGTTGCTCATCTCCGGGTCGCAGTTCACACTGTTCGCGATGTGGTTCGACATGGAGTCGAACAAAGACCTGCGCTAGCCGCCGCGCTCGCCGGCCTGATTCTCCTCGCAGCGACGTCGGCGCTCCCGAACGTCCGCTTTCTCGATCGCGGCAACCGCGGCGACACCGAGCTCTACCGCACGTACGGCGAGGACATGCGGCACGGCGAGCTGCCGTACCGGGACTTCTTCATCGAGTATCCGCCGGGCGCGCTGCCGGTCTTCGCCGTGCCGGCGCTGCTGCCGGGCGCGAGCTTCACGCTCTGGTCGAAGATCGTGCAGTGGATCCTTGCCGCCGCGTGCATCGTCCTCGCCGCGTTCACGTTGCGGACCGGGCGCTGGCGGGCGGCGCTCATCGGGCTGACGCCGGCGCTGCTCGGGGAGATCACCTTCACCCGCTTCGACTTCTGGCCTGCGGCGCTCACCGCGGCCTCGCTCGCCGCTTTCGTCCGCCGCCGCCCGAGGCTCGCCCTCGGCCTGCTCGCCGTCGCCGTCGCCGCCAAGGCATACCCGCTCGTGCTCCTGCCGCTCTTCCTCCTCGCCCTCCCGGCACGCGAGCGCAGGACAGGGGCCGGGGTGTTCGCCGCCGTCCTCGCCCTCGTCCTCCTGCCGTTCGCGGCGCTCGGGCCGGGCGGCCTGCGCTACAGCCTCGAGAGCCAGTTCCAGCGGCCGCTCCAGCTCGAGTCGCTCGGCGGGTCGTTCCTCCTCGTCCTCCACCGCCTCGGCGCGTACGTCCCGCACGTCGTCTCGAGCTACGGATCGCAGAATCTCTCGGGCGGCGTCGCCATGTGGCTCGACGTCCTCACCACGCTCGTCGAGGCGGCGGCGATCGTCGCCGCCTGGCTCGTGTTCGCGCGCAGCGCGCGCGACGACCGCTCGCTCCTTCGCGCGTCGGCGGCCGCGGTTGTCGCCTTCGTCGCGTTCGGCAAGGTGCTCTCGCCGCAGTACGTCATCTGGCTCGTGCCGCTCGTCGCCGTCGCGTCGCGTCGCGTCGCGCTCGCGCTGCTCGGGCTCGCAGTCGGGCTCACCCAGATCTGGTCGCAGGGGCGCTACCACGAGGTGGTCGCGGTCGGGGCGATCGTGTGGCTCGTCCTCGCCCGCGACCTCGCGCTCGTCGCCCTCTACGTGCTCGTCGTCGCGGCCGTCGCGGGGCGTGCGCGCGCGCCGAGCACGCCGAGCCCGACGGCCCAGAGCGCGAGCAGCTCGGGCAGGCTCGCGTAGAGGAACCGCGGATGGTCGGCCGTGTTCGCGAAGAAGCTGTAGAAGACCGGGTTGACGAGCAGGAACGCGAGCACGAGGGCGAGGGTCCACGGCCGCGAGAGGCCGAACGCGCCGACGACCGCGAGCGGCACGATGATCGCGAGCGTGTGCGGCGTGAAGATCGACGACTGGGTCCAGCTCGACACGACGTGGCTCACGTCGAAGGCGTCGTGCGGCCAGCTGCTCGGGTTCCCGTACAGCTTCGGGTACGAGATCGGCCAGTAGACGAGCACGACGGGCGCAAAGGCGAGCGCGCCGGCGAGGTACGGCAGCGCCTCGCGGCGGTGGCGCAGGACGAGGATCACGAGGACGACGCCGGCGGCGATCGCGTTGGAGATCTTCACCGCCGTCGCGAAGCTCAGCGCGCAGCCCGCGAGGGCGAGCCGCATCGGCGTCATCCGCGGCGACAGCACGAGCGCCGCAGCGGAGGTGACGAGCAGGGTCGAGAGCGGCTCGTCGTAGTCGTGCAGCCCGACGTCGATGTTCCACTGGTCGTTCGTCCACGCGTGATGCCCGGCGATGAGACCGACGAGGAGCGGCCACGCCGCCCAGAAGGCTGCGGCGAGGACCCCGATCCACCGTCGCCCGGTGGCATTGCGGCCGAGGTAGGCGACCGCGACCACCGTGAGCGCGACGAAGACGAGCGAGAGCGCGGTGCCGACATCCCAGGCGGAGCCCGGCGTCAGGCGGCCGGCTGCGCGCAGGGGAAGGAGGGCGATCCCCCACACGAGCGGCCACCCGAGCACCGCGGCGCCCGTCGCCTTCATGTAATGGACGTCGATGCAGATCGCGAGGCCGGCGGCGAGAAGCGCCGCGGGCGGGAGCCAGTGGCGGAGGTCCGGCCGGCGCCGCCACAGGAGGACGAGCGCGGCTGCGACGGCGAGCACGAAGAGCACGTCGAGGCCGAAGAGCGCGCGCGGGATGCGGGCCCAGGCGGCCATGAACTCGCGGGCGCCCTCGTAGAAGCCGGTGGCGTCGCCCATGAGCCCGCCGAAGCCGGCCGGGCGCGTGAATGTCGGGATGCCCGGAAGCTTCGAGCCCCGGTCTGCGTATGCGGCGAGCGGGATGCCCACGCGCACCGCGACGAGGAGGCCGATCGCGCTCCACCAGCTCCGCACCCGCTCAGCCTAACCGGCGTAAATCATTCGTTAAGTCGGGTCGACCTTCCGGTGACGCCGCTAGCATCGACTCGATGCCGACGGCAGTCGTGACGGGGGGCGCAGGCTTCCTCGGGTCTCATCTCTGCGATCACCTCGTGGCCAAGGGCTTCCGCGTGATCTGCGTCGACAATCTCGAGACGGGGTCGCTGCAGAACGTCGAGCACCTGCGTGGAGACTCGTTCACCTTCGTGAACCACGACGTCACCGGGCACCTCGCGGTGGAGGAGCCGGTCGACGTCGTCTTCCATCTCGCGAGCCCGGCGAGCCCGATCGACTATCTCCGCCTGCCGCTGCAGACGCTCAAGGTCGGGTCGTACGGCACGCACAACGCGCTCGGCCTCGCCAAGTGGAAGCGGGCGCGCTTCCTGCTCGCATCGACGAGCGAGGTGTACGGCGATCCCGCGATCCACCCGCAGCCGGAGACGTACTGGGGCAACGTCAACCCGATCGGCCCGCGCGGCGTGTACGACGAGGCGAAGCGGTACGCCGAGGCGCTGACGATGGCGTATCACCGCCAGCAGGGCGTCGACACGTGCATCGTCCGGATCTTCAACACCTACGGGACGCGCATGCGGCCGAACGACGGGCGCGCGATCCCGACCTTCCTGCGGCAGGCGCACGCGAACGAGCCGCTCACGGTGTTCGGCGACGGGTCGCAGACGCGGAGCTTCTGCTTCGTCGAGGATCTGATCCGCGGCCTCGTGCTCCTCGCCGAGAGCGGGGAGCACCTGCCCGTGAACATCGGCAATCCGCAGGAGCTCACGCTGCTGGAGCTCGCCGAGACCGTCATCCGCGTCACCGGCGCCAAGAGCGAGATCGTGTTCGAGGCGCTCCCGGTCGACGACCCGCAGGTCCGCCAGCCCGACATCACCCGCGCCCGGCAGCTGCTGGGCTGGGAGCCGCAGATCGGTCTCGAGGAGGGGCTGCGGCGTGTCCTCGAATCCACTCAACGGGAGTCGCTCAGTGTCTAGACGCATCGCCGCCCTCGCCGTCCTCGCCGCCGGTGTCGCCGTTCTCACCGTGTCGGCCGCAGCCGCCGCGCCGGCGAAGCATGCCGCCGCGACGTCCCGCCATCTGCTCGTCGGGATCAACGACGAGGCGGACACGCTGTACGGGAACCCCGTCACCGGCTTCCAGGCCCTGAGCGCGCTGAAGGCGCAGGTGCTGCGCGTGAACCTCTACTGGGGCGGCACTCCCTGGGCGGTCTCGCGCGGAGCGAAGCCGACCGATCCGAGCGATCCGGGCGACCCCGCGTACGACTGGTCGCTGTACGACCGTCTGATGCGCTACGCGGCGACCTACCACATCAAGGTCGTCTTCTCGATCCTCTTCACGCCCAGGTGGGCGAACGGCGGCAAGGCGCGCACGGTCGCGCCGACGAATGCACGGGACCTGCAGAACTTCGCGTACGCCGCGGCGATGCGCTACGACGGCTCGTACGTCCCGCCGGCGTGGCAGCAGCAGCCGACGCTCGAGAGCCCGAATCAGCCGCTCCCGGCCGTGACCTTCTGGACGGCGTGGAACGAGCCGAACAACCCGGTGTTCCTCACGCCGCAATACATCCGCTCGGGCGGCAAATGGGTGGTCGAGAGCGCCGTCCAGTACGCGAAGATCTGCAACGCCGTGTACGCGGGCATCCACGCCGGCGGCACCACGGGCGAGAAGGTCGCGTGCGGCGTCACGGCGCCGAAGGGGAACGATGCGCCCGCGACCTCGCGCGCATCCGTCGATCCCCTCTCGTTCCTCGAGGCGGCGAAGAAGGCCGGGATGAAGAAGTTCGACGTGTACGCGCACCATCCGTACTACGCATCCCCGAGCGAGTCGCCGACCTACGTGCCGACGGGGAAGACGGCGCGCCGCATCCAGCTCGGGAACATCAACGTGCTCCTCGCCGAGATCTCGAAGCTGTACGGGCCGAAGCACCTGTGGATCACCGAGTACGGCTACCAGACGAACCCGCCCGACAAGACGTTCGGCGTCAGCTGGGCGAAGCAGGCTGCGTACCTGACGCAGGCCTATGCGATCGCGCGCAAGAACCCGCGCATCGACATGCTCCTCTGGTTCCTGATCAAGGACGAGCCGAACCTCGGCGGCTGGCAGTCGGGCCTGGAGACGCACGCCGGGGCGAGAAAGCCGGCGTGGAACGCGTTCATCCGGGCGGCGACGGCGGGCTGAGACCGCGCTCCGCGAGGAGCTCGCGGTACAGCCGGTCGACGTCGTCGACCAGCCGCTGCACGGCATAGCGCTCGAGCACTCGTGCGCGGCCCGCCTCGCCCATCTCGGTGCGGCGCGGCGGGTCGCCCGCGAGCTCGGCGAGGCGATCGGCGAGCGCGCCGGGATCGGCGGAGTCGACGAGGAACCCGTCGACGCCGTCGCGGACGACGTCGGGCACGCCTCCCACGCGCGTCGCGACCGTCGGGCGCCTCGCCGCGAGCGCCTCGATGACGCTGACCGGCGTCCCCTCGTTCACGGACGGGAGGAAGAGGACGTCGATCGCGTCGTAGAAGCGGGCGACGTCCTCCTGGTAGCCGAGGAAGAGGCACCGCTTGACGACCCCGAGCTCGTGCGCGAGGCGCTCGAGGCCGTCGCGGTCGGGCCCGTCGCCGACGAGCAGCAGCCGCGCGTCCACACCGCGGTCGACGAGCGAGCGGAAGGCACGCACGACGAGGTCGGTGCGCTTGACCGCGGTCATGCGGCCGACCCAGCCGACGACGAACGGATCGCCCGCGAGCCCGAGTGCGCGGCGTGTCTCGGCGCGTGCGCCGTTTGTCCCGCCGACGCGCTGGTCGAGCTCGATGCCGAGCCGGATGACGACGAACTTCGACGCAGGCGCGACCCCGAGCGCGACGAGGTCGTCGCGCACCTCGGGGCTGACGGCGATGAGCTTCGTCGTCACCCGCGCGAGCAGCCGCTCGAGCGTCCGGAAGCCGAACGTGACGACGCGGTTGAAGTACCCGCGCAGCACGTGGCCGTGGAAGGTGTGCACGACGATCGGCCGGCGCGAGCGCCCCGCGAGCACGGCGGCGAGCCGGCCGACCGCGCCCGCCTTTGCGGTGTGCGTGTGCAGGATCGCCGGCCGCTCCTCCCGAATGAGACGCGCCAGCCGGAGAACGGCACGCGCGTCTCGAAAGGGCGAGATCTTGCGACCGAGCTCGTCGAGGACGGCGACGCGAACGCCCTTCGCCTCGGCGACGAAGGCCATCGACTCCTCGCCGCGGCCGATCGTCCCCGCGACGAGCGTCGTGTCGTAGCCCCGGTCGGCGAGCCCGGCGGTGAGGTACGCGACGTGCAGCGCCGGGCCGCCGACGTTGAGCCGCGCGATGACGCGCAGCACCTTGATCCGCGGGAGCTCAGACGCCAAGGTGCTCGATCGTCCGCCGAAGTCCTTCCTCGAGGTCGACGGACGGGACGTAGCCGAGCACGTCCCGGGCCGCGCTCACGTCCGCCCACGAGTCGCGGATGTCGCCCGGCCTCGGCGGCGCGAACGTCTTCTCGACCGGCTTGCCCACGATCCGGCCGATCGTGTCGGCGACCGTGTTGACGCTCGCGGGGGAGCCGGCAGCGACGTTGAAGATGCGCCCGTTCGCGGCGCCCGCGTGGGCGGCGCGCACCGTCGCGTCGACGACGTTCGCGATGTAGGTGAAGTCGCGCGACTGCTCGCCGTCGCCGTAGATCGTCACCGGCTCGCCCGCGGCGATCGCGGTGATGAAGAGCGGCACCATCGCGGCGTACTGCGAGAACGGGCTCTGCCGCGGGCCGAACACGTTGAAGTAGCGCAGGACGACCGTTTCGAACGACTCGTACACGCGGCTGAAGCTGACGCAGTAGCGCTCGGCTGCGAGCTTCGCGACGCCGTAGGGCGAGATCGGATCCGCGGCGAGCGACTCGTCGACGGGGAGGTGCGCCTTCGAGCCGTAGACCGAGGACGACGAGGAGAAGACGACGCGGCGGACGCCCTCGTCGCGCGCGGCGAGGAGGACGTTGAGGGTGCCCTCGACGTTCACCGCGCTCGAGGTCAGCGGGTCCTGCACCGAGCGGGGCACCGAGCCGAGCGCGCCGAGGTGGTACACGACCTCCGTTCCGCGAACGGCGTTGTGCACGCGCTCGTAGCTGCGGAGCTCGCCTTCGACGATCTCGACGTCGAGGCCCTCGAGGTTGGCCCGGTTGCCGGTCGAGAAGTTGTCGATCACGCGCACGTCGTCGCCGCGCTCGAGCAGGCCGCGCACGAGGTTCGAGCCGATGAAGCCGGCGCCGCCCGTGACGAGGGCACGCGCCACTCAGGCCGACCAGTCCACGGTGCGCGTGGCGGCGGCGCCGAACCCGAGCCAGGTGATCGCGTCGAGCGGGATGCCCGCGATGATGCCCTGCGCGCTCCAGAGCCCGGCGGCGAGAACGAGCCAGACGAGGCCGAGCAGAGCGGGGAACGCCGCCGGCGCGATGGCGCTCAGCGCCGCCGTGAAGGCGGGCCACGCTCCCGCGACGAAGAGCGCCGTCAGGAGCGCGAGCCCGACGATGCCGAGGTCGGCGAGCGTCTGGACGTAGAGGTCCTGGACGCCGAACGACCTGCTCGCGGTCGGGAACGCCCCCGGCGCGACGGTCGGGAAGCGCCTGTGCGCGGCCGGGAGCTCCGGGCCGTAGGTCGCGTAGTCGTTCGAGGCCTCGAAGCCGGCGCCGACGATCGGGTGGCGCTCCCAGATGCGAAGCCCGATGTATGCGAGCAGCGTGTGCTGCGGATAGGTCTGGATGTTCTTCGACGCGGCAGCGCTCGTGTGACGGGCGCCGATGAAGCTGAAGAAGTGGCCGAAGTCCCCCGACCGGTAGACGACGACGCTGAGCGACGCGAGAACGGTCGCGGCCACGACGGCGACGACGGCGGCGCGGCGGGGAGACCCGCGGCGCACGGTGACGAAGAGCGCGATCGCGACCGCCGGAAGAAGGCCGATGACCCCGGATGAGGCGCCGCCGATCGCAAAGCCGATCCCGCCGGAGACGATCGCGACCCAGGCCGCCTTCCGCACGGCCCCGCTCGCGCCGAAGAGGAGCGAGACGAGGCCGATCGCGAGCACCATGCCCGAGTAGCCGGCGAAGTCCTGCGTCCCGAGGAACGAGGGCTCGCGCTGGCCCTGCCCCCAGCCCGCCGCGATCTCCCAGCCGCACCACTGGAGCACGCCGACGAGGGTCGCCGCGACCGACCAGGCGATGAGCGTCCCCAGCACGAGGAGCGCATCGGCACGGCGGCGCACGAGCAGCGGGACGGCGGGCGCGAGGACCGCGTACACGGCGAACTCGCCGGCGGTGACGACGTGCGTCCGGAAGGGATATGCATGCGACGAGCCGAGCGGGAGCAGCGTCTCCGCGCCGATCCACGCGAGGAAGAGGATCGCGGCCGTCCACACCGGGACGCCGGGCCGCAGCCGCGCCAGGTGCCCCGTCCGGAGCGCCGCGACCGCGGCGAGCGCCACCGCCAGGACCATGACGTCCGAGAGCTTGACCGTCGCGGGCCCGGCCTTGAGCGAGGGCTGGTAGTTGACGTGGAGGAAGACGATCGGCAGCGCGATTGCGAGGACGAGCGCCCCGGCCGACACGTTCCGCGGAAGCGCGAGCAGCGCTCCTCGCGGCATGGCTGCGGCGGACGGGCGCACCGGTCGAGTGTAGTGAGGATCCGCCGGGGGCCCTCACTACACTGGCCCATTGATGGACGGCACGGTCCTCCGGCGCCGCGCGGGTGTCGCCGCGGGCACGTACGCGTCGATCGTGCTCGGTTTCCTCGGCACGATCGTCGCCGCCCGGGTCTTCTCGACCGAGGTCCTCGGTCTCTACACGCTCGTCATCTCCTCGGCGGGCTTCTTCCAGACGCTCCTCGACCTGACGATCGAGGAGGCGCTCATCAAGTTCGGCTTTCGCTACATCACGCGCGAGGACTGGGGCCGCCTGCGGCGGCTGTTCCGGCGGACGTTCGTGTTCAAGGCGCTCGGCGCGCTCCTCGCGGGCGGGGCGCTCGCAGGTCTCGGGGCGGGCGCGGCGACCGTCTTCCACCACGGCGATCTCCGGACGCCGCTCATGATCTCCGCCATCCTCCCGCTCGCCCAGTCGCCGGAGGGCATGGCGGCGGTGCCGCTGATGCTGCGCGGGCGCTACGACATCCGGGGCGGCTTCCTCATGCTGTCGATGGCGCTGCGGCTGACGGCGATCGCCGTCGGCTCCCAGTTCGGGCTCACGTGGACGATCGTCGCCATCGTGCTCGCGCAGGTCGCCTCGTCGGCGGCGATCGGAGTCGCCGGCCTCGTCGCGTTCCGCCGGTATCCGACGGCGGCGGTCAGGCCCCTCGACGAGGACGCGCGCGAGGTCCTCCGCTTCATCGCCCAGTCGAGCGTCGCGACGGGCGTCGTGTCGCTTCGCGGCACGCTCACCCCGATGGTGCTCGGCGTCGTCTCGAGCGCCTCCCAGGTCGGGTTCTTCCGCGTCGCGCAGTCGCCGCAGGCCGGCTTCAACGCCGTGTCGGCCCCGATTCGGATGATCCTGCTGAGCGAGCAGACACGCGACTGGGAGCGCGGCAAGAGCGAGAACGTCTTCGCCGGCGTGCGCCGCTACACGCTGCTCGCGCTCGCCGGCAGCGTCGTCCTGCTCCCGCTTCTGCTCGTGTTCATGCCGCAGATCGTTCGGCTGCTGTTCGAGTCCAAGAACCTCGGCGCGGTGAACGCGGCGCGCATCATCGTCGCCGCGGGGGCGGTGCAGTTCGTCGTCGGCTGGTCGAAGTCGTTCGCGGTGACGGTGGGGCGGCCGAAGCTCCGCATCTGGACGCACGGGATCGAGACCGTCGTCCTCCTTCCGCTCGCCGTCGCCCTCGGCTGGGTCTGGGGCGCGAGCGGAGCGGCGGCGGCGGTGCTCGTCGCGAGCGTCGCCTTCGCGATCGCCTGGGGCGTGCTGTACGCGCGCATCCGCCGCGAGCCGCCGCCGCCGGCTCCCGGGCAGCGTCCGCTCGGGCCCGAGATCGTGACGCTGCAGACGTGAAGGTCGTCGTCGTCAGCGGCATCTGGCCGCCGGACGTCGGCGGCCCGGCGAGCCATGCGCCCGAGGTCGCGGGCTTCCTGCACGAGCGCGGCCACGAGGTCGACGTCGTGACGACCGCCTGGGCCCCGCCCGCGCAGCCGGCGTATCGCGTCACCGCCGTCCCGCGGGACCTCCCGCCGGGCATCCGGCACCTCCGCGGCGCGGCGCTCGTCCGTGCGCGCGCGCGCGCAGCCGACGTTGTCTACACGACCGGGATGTTCGGCCGCAGCCTCGCCGGCGCGGCGGCGGCGCGGAAGCCGTACGTCGTCAAGCTCACCGCCGATCCGGCGTTCGAGCGCGCCCGCCGGCGCGGCGTCGTCGGCGGGGATGTGGACGAGTTCCAGCGGCTCTCGGGCGCGCGCCTCGCCGTCCTCCGTCTCGCACGGGACGTCGAGCTGCGCCGCGCCGCGCACGTGTTCTGTCCGAGCGAGTACCTGCGCGCCCTCGCGGTCGGCTGGGGCGTGCCCGCCGGGCGCGTCGAGGTCCTGCCGAATCCGGCCCCGCGCATCCCCGAGCTCGCTCCGCGGGAGGATCTCCGCCGCTTCTTCGGGATGAACGGCGCGACGCTCGCGTTCGCCGGGCGGCTGTCGGCGCAGAAGTCGCTCGAGCTCGCCTTCGCCGCCGTCGAAGCGGTCGACGGCGTCTCGCTCCTCGTCGCAGGCGAGGGCGACGAGCGCGCACGCCTGGAGGCGCTCGCAGGCCCGCGCGTCCGCTTCCTCGGCGCGCAGCCGCGCGAGCGCGTGCTCGAGCTCTTTCGCGCCGCCGACGCGTCCATCCTCTCGTCGAGCTGGGAGAACTTCCCGCATACGGTGGTCGAGGCGCTCGCCGCCGGGACGCCCGTGATCGCGACCGACGTCGGCGGCGTCGGCGAGGTCGTCGCGGACGGCGAAAACGGGCTCCTCGTTCCGTCCGGCGACGCGGATGCCCTCGCCGGTGCGGTGCGCCGCTTCTTCGCCGACGACGCGCTGCGCGAGCGCCTGCGTGCGCGCGCGGCGGAGTCGGTGCACGCGTACGACCGTGACGCCGTCTTCTCCCGCATCGAGCGGGCGCTCGCGGACGCGATCCGATGAGGCCGCGCGTCCTCTTTCTCAGCCGCTCGCGCTACCGGCTTCCGCTCGACGCGCAGGTGGCGCGCAAGTGGGACGCGCTCGCCGAGGAGCTGGACGTGCGCGTGCTCGCGACCGGCGACGGGGGGGACGAGCGCTTCCATCTGCTTCGGGCGGGCTCGCCCGCGTCCTACCTGTCGCTGCCGCTGCACGTCGCCCGAGAGCTGCGCGCGTTCAGGCCGGCGGTGATCGTGGCACAGAGCCCGTACGAGGCGGGCGCAGCCCTCGCCGGCCGCGCGCTCGCGCGGGTGCCCGCGCGCGTGCTGCTCGAGGTGCACGGGGACTGGAGCACGGCGACGCGCTACTACGGCTCGCCGCTGCGACGCCTCCTGGAGCCGGTCAGCCGGACCGTCGCGCGGGTCGCGGTGCGCCGTGCCGATGCGGTGCGCACGGTGTCGCCGTTCACGACCTCGCTCGTGCGGCGCGTCGGCGTCGAGCCGGCTGCGACCTTCACGACGTACTACGACGCCTCCGCGTTCACCGCGCGCCCTCCGGTCCCGGTCCCGGACGCGCAACGCGTCCTTTTCGTCGGCGTGGCCGAGCGCTACAAGAACGTCCGCGCGCTCGCGGATGCCTGGCGGCGCGTGGCGGCGCGTCTTCCCGGCGCGCAGCTGCACGTCGTCAGTCGCGGGCGCGAGCGTGCAGTCTTCGAGCGGCTCGTGCGCGACCTGCCCGCGCAGGTGCGCTGGGACGAATGGCTGTCCTCCGACGCGATCGCGGACGCGCTCGACGAGGCGGCCGTCTTCGTGCTCCCGTCCTTCTCGGAAGGGCTGCCGCGCGTGGCGATGGAGGCGTTCGCGCGGGGCCGCGGCGTCGTCGGCGCGCGGGCGGGCGGCATCCCCGACATCGTCGAGGACGGCGTCAGCGGGCTCCTCGTCGCGCCCGACGATCCCGAAGCCCTCGCCGCTGCGCTCGTGCGCGCGCTCTCGGAGCCGGGCCTCGCGCAGTCGCTCGGCGCCGGCGCGCTCGCCGCGCGCGACCGGTGGCTGCAGTCGCCCGCGCAGTTCGCGACGCGCATGCGCGGCCTCGTCGACGAGATGGGGCGATGAGGCTTCTCTTCGCGACGCAGCAGGTCGACGCCGCGCATCCCACGCTGGGGGCGGCGGAGGCGATGGTGCGCGCGCTCGCGGAGCGGGTGGACGAGGTGGTCGTCCTCGCCGCGGCCGCCGGAGAGCTGCCGGCGAACGCGCGCTTCCGCAGCTTCGCCGCGCCGACCCAGGCGCTGCGCGGCGTTCGCTTCGAGTCCGCGCTCGCCGCCGAGCTCCTGCGCGGCCGGCCCGACGGGTTCCTCGCGCACATGTCGCCGGTGTATGCGTTGCTCGCCGCGCCGCTCCTGAAGCCGTTGCGGGTCCCCGACCTCCTGTGGTTCACCCAGCAGAGCGGCGGCCCGAACTTCCGGCGTGCGGTGCCCGTCGTGGACGCGATCCTGAGCGTCGACGAGCGCAGCGTGCCCGCAGCCTCGCCGAAGGTGCGCGCGATCGGGCACGGGATCGATCTGGGCCTCTTCGACTGCGCCGAGCGGCCGCGCCGCGACGGGCTCCGTCTGCTCTCGCTCGGCCGCTATGCCGAGGTGAAGGGCCACGACGTCGCGATCCGCGCTTTGCCGGCGTTCCGCGGCGCGGAGCTCACGGTCTGCGGAGAGGAGACCGACACGGAGGTGCGCGGGCGTCTTTCGAAGCTGGCCGGCGATCTCGGCGTCGGCGACCGGGTCCACCTGCTCGACGCCGCCCCGCGGTCGGAGGTCCCGCGCCTGCTCGCGGAGGCGGACGTCCTCGTCAACGCGACCCACGGCGCGAGCGCGGACAAGGTCGTGTTCGAGGCGCTCGCCTCCTGCACGCCCGTCGTCGCCGCGTCGCCCGTCTTCGACGCGCTGCTCCCGCCGGCGCTCAGGTTCACCGACGGCGACCCCGCCGGCCTCGCGGCAGCGACCCGCTCGGCTGCGGCGCTGCCGTGGGACGAGCGCCGCCGCCTGCGCGGGCGGGTCGAGGCCGAGCATTCGGTCGGGCACTGGGCGGACGAGGTCGTCGCAGCCGTTACGCTGGCCCGCGAATGAGCAGGGTGCTCGTCACGGGCGGCGCGGGATTCATCGGCTCGCACGTGTGCGCGCTCCTCGCCGAGGGCGGCCACGAGGCGGTCGTCGTCGACCCGCTCCTGACCTACGCGTACACGTTCGAGCCGCGGCACTGGTACAGCCTCCAGTACCGGCGCGAGGTGCTGCTGAAAGATGCCCGCGTCGTCGTCGCCTCGACCGAGAGCCGCGACGAGCTCCGCCGCGTCATGCGCGAGAGCCGGCCGGAGTACGTCGTGCACCTCGGCGTCCTTCCGCTCGCCACCGTCGCCCGGGTCCGCTCGGATCACGCGTTCGAGAGCATGTTGCGCGGGACGTTCAACCTCATCGACGTCGCCCTCGATGCGGGGCTCGAGAAGTTCCTGTACGTGTCGTCGAGCATGGTCTACGGCGACTTCACGCAGATGCCCATGCCCGAGGACGGCATCACCGCGCCGAAGGACCCATACGGCGGCTTCAAGCTCGCGGGGGAGATCGTCGTGCAGACGTACTCGCGCGCGCAGGGGCTGCCGTACGCGATCGTCCGGCCGTCGGCGGTGTACGGCCCGACCGACATGAACGATCGCATCGTCCAGCGCTTCGTCGAGTGCGCGCTCTGGAACCGGCCGCTCACGGTCGTCGACCCCGACAACACGTGGCTCGACTTCTCGTACGTGAAGGATGTCGCGGACGGCCTCGTCAAGGCGCTCCTCTCGCCCGTCGTGAACGAGACGTTCAACATCACCGCAGGCGAAGGGCACACCCTCTCGGAGCTGTACGCGCTCCTGCGGGAGCGCTATCCGAACATGCCGGTCGAGGTGGCGGCGAAGGCGGAGGACTTCCGGCCCAAGCGCGGCGCGCTCGACGTCGCGAAGGCGCGGAGGGTGCTCGGCTACGAGCCCCGGTACACGCTCGCCGGCGGCGTCGAGGAGTATCTCGCCTTCCTCAGCTCGATGCCCGAGCGCGCGCCCGTCCTCGCGTGATCCCGTACTTCGCGCTCGACCGCGAGTTCGAGGCGCTCCGCGAGCCGGTCCTCGCACGCGTCGAGGAGGTCTTCCGCAGCGGCCAGCTGCTGCAGGGGCCGTGGATCGCCGACTTCGAGGCCTCACTCGCGGCGATGACGGGACGCAGGCACGCGGTGGCGGTGAACTCGTGCACCGATGCGCTCTACTTCGCGCTCGCGTCGCTTCGGATCGGAGCAGCCGACGAGGTGCTCGTCCCCGACTTCTCGTTCGCGGCGACCGCGTCGTCGGTTCTCCGGACGGGCGCCGTGCCGGTGTACGTCGACGTCGGCGAGGGCTACGAGCTCGACCTCGACCACGCCGCCGAGCTCGTCTCCGACCGGACGAAGGCGCTCGTCCACGTCGACCTGTACGGCCGGATGGGGGACGCGGCCGCGCTCGAGCGCTTCGCGGCCGCGCACGGCCTCGCGCTCGTCGAGGATGCGGCGCAGACGCTCGGCGGGGTGCGCGACGGCCGGCCGGCGGGCTCGGCCGGTGTCGCCAGCTGCTTCAGCTTCGACCCGACGAAGGTCGTGAGCGCGCCCGGGAGCGGCGGGGCGCTTCTCACCGACGACGACGAGATCGCGTGGACGGTGCGCACGCTGAAGGGCCACGGGAAGTCGCCGGACGGGACGTTCGACCGCGTCGGCCAGAACGCGCAGATGTCGTCGATCGTCGCCGCCGTCCTCTCGGTGAAGCTCGAGCACGAGGAGGAGTGGCTGCGCGCGCGGCAGCGGGTCGCGGCCGCGTACACCGATGCGCTCTCCGGGCGCGAGGCGATCGTCCCCGAGCGGCCCGCCGACCGCGAGCACGTCTTCCACAAGTACGTCGTCCGGGTCTCCGGGCGCGACGCGGTGCAGGCGGCCCTGCGAGAGCGCGGGGTCGCGACCCTCGTCCACTATCCGACGACGCTGTCGGCGCTCCCGTTCGCGGCGGCGTCGCCCCGGCGCGGCGGCGGCGAGCGCGCGGCGCGGTTCGCGCGGGAGGTGCTCTCGCTGCCCGTCCATCCGCACCTGCGCGACGACGAGATCGCTCGGGTCTGTGCCGCGCTCGCGGAAACCGTCCCGTGAAGCCCCGCGTCCTCTTCGTGTCGCGCGAGCGCTTCAGCCTGCCGCTCGACGACACGCAGCGGCGCAAGTGGGATGCGGTCGGCGAGGTCCTCGACTACCGCATCCTCGCCGCCGCGCAGCCGGGCTCCCCGACGAGCGCGGACCGGATGACCCTCGCCGGTCCGGCGCCTGCGCTCGACGGGCCGCTCTACTACGCGCGGCTCCCCCGGCGGATCGCACGCGAGCTGCGCGCGTTCCGGCCGGAGGTCGCGATCGTGCAGGGTGTGCACGAGGCGACCGCGTTCCTCGCGGCGCGGCGGCTCGCGGGCGTGCGCACGAAGCTCGTGCTCGACGTCCACGGCGACTGGCATGCCGCGACGCGGCTGTACGGGTCCCGCGCCCGGCGGCTGCTCGACCCGGTGAGCGATGCGATGGCGTGGACGGCCGTTCGCCGCGCCGACGCGATCCGCACCCTGTCGCCGTTCACGACCGCGCTCGTGCGGCGCTACGGCCGCGAGCCCGACGGCGAGTTCCCCGCCTTCCTCGATCGCGACGTCTACCTGTCCTCGCCGCCAGCCCCGCTGCCGGAGACGCCGTGCGCGCTCTTCGTCGGCGTGCTCGAGCGCTACAAGGGCTTCGACACCCTCGCCGCCGCGTGGCCGCGCGTCGCCGAGGCGGTCCCGCGCGCCGGGCTGCACGTCGTCGGCCGCGGCACGCTCGCTCCGCTCGCCCGCGCGCTCGACGCGCGGTGGACGGAGTCGGTCGACGCGGCCGGCGTGGCGGCGGCGATGGACGAGGCGACGCTTCTCTGCCTGCCCTCGCGTGCGGAGGGCTACGGCCGGGTCGTCGTCGAAGCGATGTGCCGCGGCCGCGCGACCGTCGGCGGCGATGCGGGCGGCATCCCGGACCTCGTCGAGGACGACGTCACCGGTCTGCTCGTGCCGCCGGGCGATCGGACGGCGCTCGCGGACGCGCTCGTCCGGGTGCTCGGGAGCCCGGAGACGGCGGAGAGGCTCGGCGCAGCCGCACGGCGCAAGGGGGAGGAGTCGATGCCCGCGCCGGCCGAGTACGCGGCCCGGGTCGCGGCTCTCGTCGACCGCGCGCGGTTACCCTGAGCCGGTGCCCGTCCTCCGCGAGCAGGTCAAGCAGGTCCTGAAGAACGCCGTGTACCGCTCGATCGGCGAGACGGCGAGCGCCATCCACGCCGTCGACGGCGACGGCCGCACGCTTCGCGTGCTCATGTACCACAAGGTCAACGACCTCTCGAACAACCGGATGTCGATGCCGGTGTCGCTCTTCGACGAGCAGATGGCGCAGCTGAAGGAGCTCGGCTATCGCGTCGTCGATCTCGACGCGGTGCTCGCCCATTACGGCGCGGGCGAGCCGCTTCCGGACGGCGCCGTGCTCATCACCTTCGACGACGGGTATCGCGACAACCTTCTCAACGCGGCGCCCGTGCTCGAGCGTCACGGGTACGCGGCGGTGCAATTCGTCCCGATCGCCTACGTCGGCGACACGCAGCCGCTGCCGCACGAGCGCTACCTCGCCGCGCACGGCGTGCACAATCCGACCGTCGACTGGGACGAGATCCACGAGCTCGAGCGCTGCGGCGTGCGTGTCGAGTCGCACGGCATCAGTCACAAGCCGCTCGCCGAGCTCGAGATCGACGAGGCCGCCCGCGAGATCGCCATCTCGAAGCTCCAGCTCGAGGAGAAGCTCGGCCGCCGCGTCCGTGCCTTCTCCTACGTGAAGGGATCCGAAGCCGACTACAAGCCGGTGCATCCGAGCCTCGTCAAGCAGGCGGGCTACGACATCGCGTTCACCGCCGTCTCCGGCGCGAACACTCCGCGGAGCGACCCGCTCCAGCTGCGCCGCTACAACGTCGAGCCGTACTCGCCGCGCACCTTCGAGCTCGTCCTCGCCGGGGCCTGCGACCTGATCTCGATCAAGGACACGGTGACGGGCACGCACGCGCGGCGCCTCTTCAACGCGGCGCTCGGCACGTCCTCGCGGTGATGCCGGCTCCCCGGTGGGAGATCGTGCCGTACGAGCCCGTACGGCGTCGCGACTTCCTCGACCTCATGCGCGAGGTGTACGAGGGGAGCGCCTGGTCGGAGGAGGAGTTCGACTGGTGGTTCGGCCGGAACCCGACCGGCCGGTTCATCCTCAACCTCGCGGTCGAGGACGGCGAGACGATCGGCGCGGCCGCGCAGTCGTTCGCGCGCATGGTCATCGACGGACGCGAGGGCGAGGCGACGTTCACCATCCACGTGATGACCGGCCCCGCGGCGCGCGGGAAGGGCGTCTTCTCGGGCCTGCAGATGCACAACGACGAGCAGGCTGCGCGCGCGGGCGCCCGGCTCGCGCTCGGGTTCACGAACCCGATGGCCGGCCCGATCTTCGTGTCGAAGCTCGGCTGGGAGGAGCTCTGCTGGCTGCGTCTCTGGGCCCGCCCGAAGCGGCCGCTTTCCGCCCTTCGCCACCTGCGCGCGCACGGCGCGCCGAGCGGGCGCGTCCGCGGCGCGGTCGAGCGCTTCGGTCCGCGCCACGAGGAGATCTACCGCCGCGCCGCGGCGCGCTGGCCCGCCCACTTCGTCAAGAGCGCCGACTACCTGAACTGGCGCTACGGAGAGTCGACGCGGTCGTACGCGAGCTTCTCGACCGCCCGCGGCTTCGCCGTCGTCGGCTGGGGCGTCTATCGCGGGATCTCGGCCGGCCTCGTGTGCGAGCTCGTCGGGGGCGACGGCGTTCGGCTCCTTCGCCGCTGCGTCCGCGCCGTCGACGCCGACCTCGTCATCGCCATGCCCAACCGCGGCGAGTACGGGACCTACCTCGCGGCGGGCTTCGTCCCGACACCGGCGGCGATCCGGTTCATCGGCCGTTCGCTCCAGGCCGGCGAGCCGCTTCCGCACGGTCGGGACGCGTTCCGCTTCTCGCTCGGCGACACCGACATCTTCTGATGGCGCGGCGCAAGATCGTCTTCATCACGCAGGTCGTCGATCCGCGGGACGCGAACCTCGGCGCGACGCGGGCGAAGATCGCCGCGCTCGCACGCCGCGTCGACGAGGTCGTCGTCCTCTGCGACCGCGGGATCGAGACGACGCTGCCCGCGAACTGCCGTGTCCGCGTGTTCGGCGCGCCCCGCCGCTCGCAGCGCGCGGCTCGGTACCTGTCGGCGCTCGTGGACGAGCTGCGCGACAGGCCGGTCGCCGTCATCGGGCACATGGTGCCGCTGTACACGGTCGTGGCGGCGCCGCTCGTGCGCGCGCGGCGCGTCCCTCTGATGCTCTGGTACACGCACTGGAAGTCGCACGCGGTGCTGCGTGCGGCCGCCCTCGTCTGCACGCAGCTTCTCAGCCTCGACGAGCGCTCGTTCCCGCTCCGGTCGCGCAAGGTGCACGGGATCGGGCACGGCATCGATCTCGGCGAGTTTCCCTGCCAGCCGCTCAACTCGAGCGCGGGCCGGCAGTTCCGCGTGATGTCGCTCGGCCGGTACACGGCTCCGAAGAAGCTCGACGAGCTGATCGAGGGCGTCCGCATCGCGCGCGAGCGCGGGCTCGACGCCCGCATCGACCTCCACGGCACGACCGGCGCGCCGGCGCTCGAGGCGTACAAGCGGGAGCTGGAGGAGCTCGTCGCGCGCCCGGCCTACGACGGCTGGGCGACCGTCGGCGGCCCCATCGTCCGCACGGAGCTCCCGCCGGTGTACGCGGAGGCGGATGTGGTCGCCTCCGACTTCATCTCCCCGGACAAGATCGTGCTCGAGGCGTGCGCGTCGTGCCGTCCCGTCCTCGCCTCGGACAAGTCGTTCGACACGCTCTTCGCCGGCATCGAGCCGCCGCTCGCATTCGAGCGCGGCCGGCCGGAGAGCTTCGCCGACCGGGTGCAGGCGCTCGCCGCACTCGACGACGAGGAGCGGTACGCGATCGGCAAGGAGCTGCGCGAGCGCGTCAGCAGGCAGCATTCGGTCGAGACATGGGCGGACAGGATCCTCGCGCTGGTGGAGACGTGAAGCCCGGACCGGTCGTGCACATGCAGAAGGTCGCGGGCATCTCCGGCTCCGAGGCGCACCTGCTCTCGCTCCTCCCGCGCCTGCTCGAGCGCGGCTGGGACGTCCGCTTTCTCATGTTGCACGAGGGCGAGCCCGGCGCGTGGGACTTCGCCGAGGCGTTGACGGAGCGCGGAGTGCCGCTCGACGCGATCCGCATTCGCGCCGACGTCGACCCGATCGCGTTCGGGCAGCTCGTCGCGTACCTCGTGCGCGTGCGGCCCGCGATCCTGCACACCCACCTCGTGCACGCGGAGACCTACGGGCTCCTCGCCGGAACGGCCTCGCGCGTCCCCGTGCGCTTCTCGACGAAGCACGGGTTCAACGAGTTCCGCGAGATGCCGTACTTCGGTCTCGCCGACCGGGCGGTCGCGAGCCTCGCGCACGTCGAGATCGCGATCTCGCGCGGCCTCGCCCGGTACCTCGAGGAGGTGGAGGGCTTCGACGGCGAGAGCTTCGAGATCGTCCACTACGGCATCGAGCCCGACGGCGAGCCGGCCCCGTATCGCGGCGCGGCGCCGCGCCTCCTGTGCGTCGGCCGCCTCATCCCGATCAAGGGGCACATCGTCCTTCTGCGGGCGTTCGCGGCGGCGCGGAGAGAGCTCCCGGAGCTCGAGCTCGAGATCGCCGGCCGCGGCCCGCTCGAGCCGGCCCTGCGTGCGCTCGCGAAGGAGCTCGGGATCGGCGATGCCGTGCGCTTCCTCGGCCACGTCAGCCCGATCCAGAGCGCGATCGAGCACGCGTCGGTCGTCGTCGTCCCGTCGATGGGCGAGGGGTTCGGCATGGTCGCGCTCGAGGCGATGGAGCGGGCGCGGCCGGTGATCGCCGCGGCGATCGGCGGCCTCGGGGAGATCGTGCAGGACGGCGTCACCGGCGTGCTCGTGCCGCCGGGCGAGGCGGACCCGCTCGCGGCGGCGATCGTCTCGGTCGCCTCCGACCCCGCGCTCGGGCGCTCGATGGGCGACGCGGGGCGCGCCCGCGCGCTCTCGCGCTTCCTCCAGTCGTTCTGCACGGAGCGGACCGAGCTTCTCTACGAGGACGCGCTCAGCAGGCTCCGGTAGAGCGACACGGTCCGGCCGGCCATGCGGGCGACCGAGAACTGCTCCCGTGCGCGCGCGGCTCCGGCCCGTCCGAGCTCGGGCGCCTCGAGCGCCCGGCCGATCGCGCGCGCGAGGGCGGCCGGTTCGTCGGGCGGGACGAGGAGCCCGGTGTCGCCGTCGGCGACGAGCTCGGGGAGGGAGCTCACACGCGTCGCGACGACGGGGAGCCCGGAGACCATCGCCTCGAGGACGGCGAGGCCGAAGCCCTCCCAGCGCGCCGGCTGCGCGTACACCGACGCGCGGCGGTGCCACGCCGCCACGTCGGGGACGCGGCCGGGCAGGAAGAGCCGCGAAGCGACGCCGCGCGCGCGCGCGAGCTCCTGCAGGGCGTGCCGCTCGGGCCCCTCGCCGAGCACGACGAGGACGACGTCGACGGGTAGGTGCGAGAGCGCCTCGATCGCGACGTCGATGCCCTTCTGCCGGGCGAGCCGCGAGACGGAGAGCACGATGCGCGCGCCGGCCGGCACGTCGTCGGCGGGATTCGCTCCCCATGCGGGCGGCGGCGCGTCGAGGCCGTAGTGGATCGTCTCGACCTTGCCGGCCGGGACGCCGACGCGCTCGATGGTGAAGTTGCGAAGCGCGTCGGAGATGGCGACGACGCGGTCGGCGAGACGCGCGAGGCCGCGCTCGACGAAGCGAAACGCGCCGGTGCGAAAGGGATCGTCGTTGTGCTTCGTCGACACGAGGGTCGTGCTCCGCAGTCGCGCGGCGAGCCCGCCGTACAGATCCGCGTGCACGAGATGCGTGTGCACGATGTCGGCGCGGATGCCGCGCACGAGTCGCGCGAGCAGAAGCGGGTCGACGTCGCGCGGCGCCGGGATGCGCACCGCCGGGACCGTCAGCGCGTCGTAGAAGTCGGCCGGGTCCCACACCGGATCGTCGAGGCCGACGAACACGGGCTCGACACCGCGTTCCGCGAGCGCGGGGAGGAGCGTCAGCAGATGGCGCTCGCTGCCGCCGATCCCGCGCATGCGGTGAACGTGGACGACCTTCACGCGACGGGGACGGGCACGTCGACGTGCATGCGCTGCCAGAGCTCGAGCATCGTCAGCGTCCACAGGCGATGACCGTTGTCGGCGCGGCCGGATGCATGCTCGGAGAGGAGATGCTCCACCGCCTCCGGCCGGAAGAAGCCCCGCGCCCGCGCCCGCTCGTCGAGGAGCAGCTCGCGGGCGACCGGCTGCAGCGGCCCGCGGAACCAGGCGGCGAGCGGGATGCCGAACCCGCTCTTGCCCCGGTCGGCCACCTCGGACGGGAGGTCGGCCGCGAATGCCCGGCGGAGCGCGACCTTGCCGGTGCGGCCCTCCTGCTTGAGCGCGTCGGGCAGCGACAGGCCGAGCTCGACGACGCGGCGATCGAGGAGCGGCGAGCGGAGCTCGAGCGAGTGCGCCATCGACGCGATGTCGGACTTCGGGAGGAGGTCGCCCGGGAGGTAGGTCTGCAGGTCGAGGAGCTGCAGGCCGGTCGTCCCGTCGGAGGGCGGCGGGCCGAGCAGGAATCCCGCGGACGTGAGCGCGCCGATCTCGTCCTTCGCCGCCGCGCTCCACAGGTCGGCGCGCTCCTGCAGCGTGAACACCTGCATGAGGCGCCCGTACCGCTCGGCGCGCGGCACCGCCGCCGCCTCGAGGAAGCGCGCCGCGCGGAACACGGGGGAGCGCCGCTCGCGCCGGCCGGCGGGCAGTCGCCGGAGGACGCTCGCGCCGGCGCTCGCGACCGGGCGCGGCACGTGCTCGGCGAGAGCGGCCGCGGCGTAGCGCTCGTAGCCCGCGAACGACTCGTCGCCGCCGTCGCCGACGAGGCCGACCGTCACCTCGTTGCGCGCCGCCTCGCAGATGAGGAAGAGCGGCAGCGCGGCCTCGTCGCCGAGCGGCTCGTCGAACGCCTCCGCCAGGCGGGGCAGCGTCGCCGCCGCATCGGGCTCGAGCACGATCTCGACGTGCTCGGTCGCATACCGCTGCGCGACGGCGCGCGCGTATGCGCGCTCGTCGTAGCGGCCGTCGGCGAAGCCGACGGTGAACGTGCGGACGGGCTGCGACGACGCGGACGCCATCATCGCGACGACGACGGCGGAGTCGATCCCGCCGGAGAGAAGCGCCCCGAGAGGGACGTCGGACACGAGTCGCGCACGAACCGCGGCGTCGACCTCCTCGCGCACGCGCTCGAGCCACTCGTCGTCCGAGAGCTGCTCGACGTGCGCATGCGGCTGCCAGTACCGCTCGACGCGGAGACCGGCGGCGTCCACGACCATCACCGACGCAGGCGGCAGCCGCTGGATGTCGCGGAACCCGGTACGGTCGCCCGGCACGTACTGGAGGGCGAGATACGCGTCGAGCGCGGCGACGTCCGGCTCGCGCCGGACGCCCGGGACCGCGAGCAGCGCCTTCGCCTCGGACGCGAACGCGAATGTCCCGTCGCCCGAGCGCGTCCACACGAGCGGCTTCTTGCCGAGCCGGTCGCGGGCGAGGACGAGGCGGCGCTCCGCCGCGTCCCACAGGGCGATCGCGAACATCCCTTCGAGCCGCTCGACGAATGCAAGCCCGTACTCCTCGTACAGGTGCGGGATGACGGGCGTGTCGCCGCGACCGCGGACCTCGTGGCCGCGCGCCGCGAGGTCGCGGCGCAGCTCGGAGAAGTTGTACAGCTCGCCGTTGAAGACGGCGACGATGTCGCCGCGCTCGTTGGCGACCGGCTGGTAGCCGAGCTCCGGGTCGAGCACCTGCAGGCGCTGATGGCCGAGCACGCACGGCCCGAGCGCCTCGGTGCCGCCCTGGTCCGGCCCGCGATGGCGGATGCGCGCGCGCATCGCGTCGACGACGGCGGGAGGCGGCGCGCCTGACGGCGAATAGAGTCCGCAGATCCCGCACATGGGGAACAGTCTGCCTTCATCGTCCGCCGTGGTGTCCTGCCATGTCGAGCGACCGCTCGACGACGAGGCGTGGGCGCGTTTCGACCGCCTGCAGCGCAGGCGCCCCGGCGGCTTCGACGTGATCGCGCTCGTGCGCCCGCCGGACCCGGACTTCGGCGAGGCGGAGGGACCATGGCTCGAGCGCGCGCGCGCGGCCGCGAGCCGTGCGCCGATCGGTCTGCACACGCACTGGACGAGCCCCACCCATGCGAGGCCGGTGGGTGGAGATCCGTCTCTGCGCGTGCGCAAGGAGGCGGAGTGGATGCGCGCGCGCGGCCTCGAGCCGCGGTACTTCTGCGGGGGAGGCTGGTACACGGACGACGCCGTCCGTGCGACCGTCGCCGAGCTCGGCCTCGTCGACTGCACGCCGCGCACCGGCGAGCCCACCGCGGAGACGCTGCCGACGACGCACTCGCTCGGGGCGCTCGCACGCGCCGTGCTGCGTCCACTGCCGCATTACCTGCACGCGTACTTCCACGACTACGACCTGCTCGTGCCGCAGCGCCGCGCCGCGCTCGCTGTATCGCTCCGGATCCTCGGCCGGCGGACGTAGCCACCGGCGCGGATACACTTGCCCTCTCGTGGCGATCAGGCCTGTTGTCGGCACCGAGTCGGGCGACGGTGCCGGGGCGGGGCTCCCCGCCTCCGACATCCGTTCGGCGCCCGTCCTTCCGTCCGGGATCCAGGCTCGCGCGTTGGTGCGACGGCTGTTCAGCGTCGCCGCGCTCGTCGTCGTCGACATCGCGGGCCTCGCCGGCGCGCTCTATCTCGCGCTCGTCCTGCGCGAGCTCTACTACGGCGAGCGCCCCGTGTTGTGGGGGCTGCCGTGGGACGCCGAGCAGAACTGGCTTCCGTTCCTCGGCGTCGTGACGGTGCTCGTGTTCTGGCGCGCGGGCCTGTACGCGCCGCGCGAGCGCCGCGCCGGCGCGGGTCGCATCGTCTCGTCGCTGCTGCTCGTCACCGTCATCACCCTCGCGTTCTCGGTCGGAACCGGCTATCAGCACTCGACGTTCGGGCTGTACGTCACCGCCTTCGTGCTCGCGGGGATCGTCATCGGGCTTCTGCGTGCGAGCTACGAGGTCGTGACCGCCGATCTCTGGCGTGTCGCCGGCGTCCGCCGCCGTGCGCTTCTCGTCGGCGAGGGCGATCGCCTCGACTCGCTCCGCCGCGCGATCGGCCGCGGGCGCAGCGGGATCGACTACGACTTCGTCGGCGCCCTCAGCCCGGACGGCATCGCGGGGCTCGGCGATGTGCTGCGCGAGCACCGGCCCGACGAGCTGATCGTGAGCAGCGTCGGCATCGAGGAGGAGGAGCTGCTCGATCTCGTCGAGGAAGCGCACCGCCACGGCGTGAAGGTGCGCATCGCGCCGACGACCGCCGAGCTGCTCGTCCAGCGCGGGGAGTACGTGCCGGGACAAGGCGTCCCGCTCTTCGAGCTGCGTCCGCCGGTCTTCGCCGGGCTCGACTGGACGGTGAAGCGCGCATTCGACATCGTCGTCAGCACGGCGATGATCGTGGTCGCGTCGCCTGCGTGGCTCGTGTTCGCGCTCGCGGTGAAGCTCGACTCGCCCGGCCCGGTGTTCTATCGCGATCGGCGCGTCGGGCTCGGCGAGCGCGAGTTCGGGATGTTCAAGTTCCGCTCGATGTACGTCGACGCCAATCTCCGCCAGGCCGGGCTCGAGGCGGCGAACGAAGCGTCGGGGCCGCTCTTCAAGATCAAGGACGATCCGCGCGTCACCCGCGTCGGCAGGGTCATGCGCCGCTACTCGATCGACGAGCTGCCGCAGGTCCTGAACGTGCTGCGGGGGGAGATGTCGCTCGTCGGCCCGCGGCCGCTGCCGCTGCGCGACTACGTCCAGCTCGAGGACTGGCATCGCAAGCGCTACCTCGTCCTGCCGGGGATGACCGGGCTGTGGCAGGTGTCCGGCCGCATCGACCTGAGCTTCGACGACCTCGTCCGGCTCGACTTCTACTACCTCGAGAACTGGTCGATCTGGCTCGACATCTCCATTCTCGCGAAGACGATGCCCGCCGTCGCAGCGCGGCGCGGGGCGTACTGAAGCGGGCGGCGGCACGGCGCGCCGATAACGGTTCCTTCAGATCCCGCTGCCACAATGCGTCCGATGAAGGCGCCGAAGGTGCTCGCGGTCGCATCGGCCGCCGACCTCGACTTCCGCTACGGCTGCACTCCCGCCTGGTGGCAGCTCTGGAAGGCGATGGCCGAGACGGGAGTCGACCTGATCGTCACGACCTACCGGGGCCGCGCGATCGAGTCGCCCTGGTGGCGCACCGCGCCGAACCCCCTGTACCGCGAGGCGGAGGCGTTCGCCGCCGCGCGCGGGCTCGCGGCGAAGGTGCAGCGCCAGGAGTTCGTGCGCCGCTCCGAGGACGAGCCCGGCGACTCGCTCGCCGACCGGGCCGTGCGCGAAGCGGTGTGGCGCTACGCGACGCCGCGCTGGCGCCGGCATCTCGAGCAGGTGATCGAGCGCGAGGGCGGAGTCGACGCCGTCGTCGTCTTCACCGTGCCGATGGCGCACTTCCGGGGCATCGCCCCGGCGCTCCGCGAGCGGTTCGGCGTGCCGGTCGTCTACTACGACGGCGACCTGCCGATGAGCCTGCCCGACTACGGAGGGACCGACACGAGCGGGTTCAACTACTACGTCGGGGCGGACCCCGGCGAGTACGACCTCGTCGTCGGGAACTCGGAGGGCGCGCTCGACCGCCTCCGCGGGCTGGGAGCGCGTCGCGCCGAGGTCGTGCACTGGGCGGCCGATCCCGAGCTCTTCCGCCCGCACGAGGTCGCGAAGGACACGGACGTCTTCTTCTACGGCCACTCGGACAAGTTCCGGCGCGAGTGGATGCGCGAGCTGATCGGCGAGCCGAGCAGGCGCCTCGACGACGTCGATTTCGCGATCGGCGGCTACGACTACCGTGGCGACACGGGGCGGGCGCGCAGCATCGGCCGGGTTCCCTTCAGCGTCTTCCCGCACGCGATCTCCTCCGCGCGGATCAACCTCAACGTCACCCGGCGCGCGCACGCCGACACGTTCGCCTCGTCGACATGCCGGCTGTTCGAGCTGGCGGCATGCGGCGCCGCAATCGTCTCCAATCCCGTGAACGGCATCGAGCGCTGGTTCGAGCCCGAGCGCGAGCTGCGCATCGTGGCGGACGCCGGCGAGGCGGTAGCCGCGTATGCCGAGCTGCTCGCCGATCCGGCGCAGGCGGAGGAGATCGGCCGCCGCGCGCGCGAGCGGGTGCTGGACGAGCACACCTACGCGCACCGCGCCCGCCGCCTGATCGACCTTCTCGGCATCCGCTCTCCGGTGACCGCGGATGTCTGACACGATCGTCGACGCGTCCCGGGCGGCGACCCTCCCCGGGCTGGCGGAGCTGCGGCGCGTCGCGATCGTGCCCGCGCTGAACGAGGAGCATGCGGTCGCCGCCGTCGTCGCCGAGCTGCGCGCCTTCGACCCCGGCATGGACATCGTCGTCGTCGACGACGGCTCCGTGGACCGCACCTCCGCCGTCGCGACGGCGAGCGGCGCACGCGTCCTTCGCCTGCCGTTCAACCTCGGCATCGGCGGCGCCGTCCAGACCGGCTTCCGGTACGCCTACGAGCACGGCTACGACCTCGCCGTACGCCTCGACGGCGACGGCCAGCACGACGCGCGCCAGCTCGGGATCGTCATCGAGCCGGTCCTCCGCGGCGAGGCGGACATCGTCGTCGGCTCGCGCTTCGCGGCGACCGGGCAGGGCTACCGCTCGTCGCGCACGCGTCGCATCGGCATCCGGCTGCTCGCCTGGGTCGTGTCGCGCATCGTCGGCCAGCGCGTCACGGACACGACATCCGGCTTTCAGGCGCTGAACCGCGAGGGGATCGCGCTCTTCGCCCGCGACTATCCGCACGACTATCCCGAGGTCGAGGCGACCGTGATGGTGTTCCGCCACCGCCTGAGGCTGCGCGAGGTCCCGGTCTCGATGCGCGAGCGCGCCGGCGGACGGTCGTCGATCACCGCGCTTCGCTCCATCTACTACATGGTCAAGGTCTTGCTCGCGATCTTCGTCGGGCTGTTCCGTCGCAACGTCGTTCCGCAGGAGGACTCCTCATGACCCCCCTCGCAGTCTCGATCGTCGGCGCGCTCGCGTCGTTCACGCTCGTGCTCGTCGTGCTCGAGCTCGTCCGCAGCCGTCGCCTGCGCGAGCGCTACGCGCTGCTCTGGCTGCTCACCGGCCTGACGCTGACGGCGCTCTCCGCCTGGCGCAACGGGTTGAACACGATCGCCGGCTGGGTCGGCGTGCGGGGCTATCCGCCGGCGGTGCTGTTCGCGGTCGGGATCCTCTTCATCCTCGCCGTGCTGCTGCACTACTCGACGGTGATCTCACGGCTGTCCGATCAGAACGTCGTGCTCGCGCAGCGGCTCGCGCTCCTCGAGGAGCAGCTCGTCGAGCGCGCTACTTCGGAACGGTGACGTCCACGGGCGCCCCGGCGACGAAGATGTCGCCGGCTGTCGGGTCGTCGATCCAGCTCGCGACCGCCGCGACCCGGTAGTCCCAGCGCCCGGGGCCGGGATGGTCGGTGACGCTCGTCGCGTTCGTCGCGGCGACGACGGCGCCGTTGAGGCGGCACTGCGCGCCGCCGCCGGTCGTGTCGCAGACGACCGCCTGCGTGACCTCGGCGCGGATGACGCGGTAGCCCATGGCGCCGCCGAGCGGCTTCAAGGGGCTCCACGAGACCGTGACGATGCTTCCTCGCCGCGTGACCACCGGACGCCAGGCGCCGTCGACGGTGAACGGAGCGTTGAGGCTCGGGCCCGTCTGCGTGTAGTAGGAGATCGTGTCGCTCTTCGAGAGCACGGGGAGCGCGGCCGCAAGCCCGAGGGGCACGGCGCAGAAGAGCGTGCCGATCGCCGCCACGAGGCCGACGCGAAGGCGGTGCGACCCGAAGCGGCCGGGCTCCGGCCCGCGCAGGCGCTGCGGGAGGCCGGGGAAGAGCAGGAGGACGCCGGCGAGGATGACGAGGAAGGCGGGGATGGCGGAGATCGTCTGGCGCAGGAGGTCGGAGTCGTCGATGCTGCCGTGTCCCGGCGACATCCACTTCACGACGATCACGCTGAAGAACCAGCCGCCGAAGAGCAGGCCGGCAGGCCGCGAGCGGCGCAGCAGCCCGATCGTCCCGGCGATCGCGAGCCACTCGAGGACGCGGACGCTCCAGAAGTGCTCGCGGATGCTGTCGAGCTGCTGCGAGAAGAAGCTCCAGCTCGGGTGGAAGTAGCTGTGCAGCCCGATGGCGAGGAGAGGCGCCGCGGCGGCGAGGAGGTGGTGCGATCCGGCGATGCCGCTCCGGAAGAGCGGCAGGTTCCCCTCGCCGCGCGCCTTCCACACGGCGAGCGCGAGGATGCTCGGCGCGATCCCCGCCGCCGTGTAGGCGAGCGAGCGCCGGCGCCGCGCGGCGATGAGGGCGAGGCCGATGCCGACGAGCACCGGCGCATTCGACGGCTTGATGCCGATGGCGACGCCGCCGACGAGCCCGGCCATGACGCCGTCCCAGCGATCGTCGTCCTGGACGGCCCGCAGGGCGAAGTACGCGGCGACGACGCTCGCGACCATCGACGGGAAGTCGGACATGACGGTCAGGCCGAGCGACTGCGGGAGCAGCTGCTCGGTGTAGCGCTGGTGGTAGCCGACGTTCGCGTACCTGATCCCGACGAGCGGAACGAGGATCCAGAGCAGCGCGACCCAGTAGCCGAAGAGCCGGCCTCCGAGGCGGACGCCGATGCCGTAGGTCGCGAGCAGCGCGACCGGCATGAGCACGAGCACGTTCAGGAGCAGGATGAACGGGAGCGGAGCGAGGAGGTTCGGCCCGCCGAGCAGCGCGAACGGCAGGAGGACGATCGACCACGCGTAGCCGATCGACGTGTGCGGCAGGCGTCCGTGGCCCATCACCCACGCCGTGCTGTAGTGCCAGAGCTCGTCGCCGCCCTGGTAGTAGAGCCAGCCGTTGTGCCGGACGGTCACCGCGACGCCGAGCGTCGTCGCCCACGCGAAGACGACGAGCCCGATGAGGATGTACCGGGGCCGGATCTGCTCGACGCGCGCGAGCACGCGCGGGGCCGCGCCGAGCTGCGCCGCGATCGAGCTCACGTTGCGGCCGGCACCGAGGCTCTGTACCACTCGATCGTGCGCGAGAGCCCGTCACGCAGGCTCGTCTGCGCCTCGAAGCCGAAGAGCTCCTTCGCGCGTGAGACGTCGAGGCTGCGCCTCGGCTGGCCGTTCGGCATCGAGGCGTCCCACACGATCTCGCCCTCGAATCCGGTCAGCTCGGCGACGAGCCGGGCGAGATCGCGGATGGCGATCTCCTCGCCGGTGCCGAGGTTGACCGGCCCGGAGCCCTCGTAGCGGTCGGCCGCGAGCAGGAGGCCGTCGGCGCAGTCGTCGACGTAGAGGAACTCGCGCGTGGGCGACCCGTCGCCCCACAGCACGACGTCGTCGTGCGACTCGACCATCTTGCGAATGAGCGCGGGGATGACGTGAGAGGTCTCGAGGTCGAAGTTGTCGCGCGGCCCGTACAGGTTCGCGGGAAGAAGGAAGATCGCGTTCGTCCCGTACTGCGCCCGATAGCTCTGCGCGCCGACGAGAATGCTCTTCTTCGCGACGCCGTACGGCGCGTTCGTCTCCTCGGGATAGCCGTTCCAGAGATCGTCCTCGCGGAAGGGGACGGGCGTGAGCTTCGGATACGCGCACACGGTTCCGGCGATCACGAGCTTGTCGACCCCGTGGATGCGCCCGAGCTCGAGCACGTGCGCACCCATCATCAGGTTCGCGTACCAGTAGCGGCCCGGGTTCGCCCGGTTGGCGCCGATGCCGCCGACCTCGGCGGCGAGATGGAAGACGCGCTCGGGCCGCGCGTCGCGGAAGAGGCGCTCGGCGTCGTCCCAGCGGGTCAGGTCGTAGTCGGCGCGGCGCGCGACGAACGGATCCTCGCCGCGCTCGCGTAGCCGCTCGACGAGGTGCGAGCCGAGGAACCCTCCACCACCCGTGACGACGATCCGCACCGCGCCCTAGGGTAGCTTCGTGGCCAGAAGGTCCGCGCTCCGAAGCGGCGTCCTCATCGGGCTCGCGCAGCTCGTCGTGTCGCTCGCCGCGGCCGGCGCGGGGGCGCTGCTCGCGCACAGGTTCGGCCGCAATGCCGAGACCGACGGCTTCCTCAGCGCGTACGGCGTCTACCTCGTCCTCGTCTTCGCAGCGCAGGCGTTCCGCATGGTCGTCGTCCCCGACCTGACGCGGGCCGCAGCAGACGGAAGGCTCGGCGGAGAGAGCCGCGGCTACGCGGTCGCTTACCTGTGCCTCGCCGTTCCCGCGTGCGTCCTCGTCGCGGTGCTCTCGAGGCCGATCGCCGACCTTCTGACGGGCAACCTGCCGCCGCGGGCGTCGCACGTCGCGGCGCGCGCGCTCGTCGTCCTCGTGCCCGCGGCGTTCGGCCAGCTGCTCGCCGCGCTCGCCGCGTCCGCGCTCGCGGCGCTCGACAGCTACGCGACGGCCGCGGCGGGCTTCGCGCTCGGCGGCATCGTCGGCCTCGCCGTCTTCGCGGCGTTCTCGAGCCGGCACGGGATCGTCGCGCTCGCGTGGGGGCTCGGCGCGAATGCGGTCGTCTCCATCGCCGTGCCGACGGCCGAGCTCTTCCGCCGGCGCGCGCTCGCCGGCGCGCTGCCGCAGCGGCTGGAGATCGGCCCGCGGCTCTGGCATCTCCTCCAGGGCGCGGCCGTCCCGGTCGCCCTGCAGGGCTGCTACCTCCTTGCGCTCCGCTTCTCCGCGCACCTCGGCGTCGGCAGCCTGACGAGCTTCTCGTACGCATACCTCGCCGCGTCCACGCTCGTCGGCGCGACCGCGTTCTCCGTCGGCCTCATCTCGTCCGCGCCGTTGACGCGGCGAGGCATCGACCCGGACGCGGCGGCGCGCCACGTCGTTCACGCAGCCTGGGTGAGCTTGTCGATCGTCGGGCTCGCCGCGGGCGTGTTCGCGATCGTCGGCGGCCGCATCGTCGGCCTCATCCTCGGCAGCGCATACGCCGGCGGCGTCGGCAGGCAGCTCGGGCATCTCGTCGTCTATCTCGCGCCCTGGATGCTCGCGTGGGTCGGGTTCGCGGTGACGTTCCCGCTCGTGTTCGTCGCCGCGAAGCGGTGGACGCTCGTCCCGCTCGGAGCGCTCGGGTTCGGCGTCTGCATTCCGCTCGGCCTGGGCCTCCGCGCGCTCTGGGGCCTGCCGGGCATCGCCGTCGCCGTGGGAATCGCGACGCTCGTCATCTTCGTCGGCCTCATGTGGACGCTCTCTCCCCGCACGCTCGCGATCGCGGCGGTCGGGCTCGCGCGTCTCGCGCTCGCCGTGGGCGCGGCCGCGGCGCTCGCGTTCGGCACGCTCGCGATCGCGCTGTCGCCGGTCGCGGCCGCGCTCGTCGGAGCGCTCCTCTACGCCGTCGTCATCGTGGCGATGCGGTCGCTCGGCCTCAGCGAGGCGTGGTCGTACGTGCGGGGTCTCCACCAATGAAGGCTCTCGTCACCGGCGTCGGCGGACAGGACGGCTCGTACCTCGCCGAGCTCCTGCTCGAGCGCGGGTACGAGGTCGTCGGCATCGTCCCGCGCGCGGACGCGCACTATGCGCATCTCGCCGGCGGCGTCGAGCTCCTGCACGTCGACCTTCTCGACCAGGGCGCGCTCGCGCGCGTGCTGCGCGAGCACGCGCCGCACGAGGTGTACAACCTCGCCTCGCCGTCGTTCGTCCCCGCCTCGTGGGAGGAGCCGGTGCTGACGGCGGAGTTCGCGGCGGTCGGCGTCACCGCCCTCCTCGAGGCCGTCCGCACGGTCGATGCGGCGACGCGCGTCTACCAGGCCTCTTCGAGCGAGATCTTCGGAGAGCCGTCCGACGTCCCGCAGACGGAGGACACGCCGCTCCATCCGGTGACGCCGTACGGAGTCGCCAAGGCGTACGGCCATTTCATCGTCGGCTCGTATCGCCGCCGCTACGGCCTGCACGCGAGCTGCGGGATCCTCTACAACCACGAATCGCCGCGACGGCCGGCCGACTTCCTGCCGAGCAAGGTGGCGCACGCCGCGGCCGCGATCTCGCTCGGGATCGAGCACGAGCTCGCGGTCGGCGACCTGCGGGCCCAGCGGGACTGGGGATACGCCCGCGACTACGTCGAGGCGATGTGGCGGATGCTGCAGGAGGACGAGCCCGGCGACTACGTGATCGCCACCGGCGAGCTGCACACGGTCGAGGACATCGTCGCGCTCGCGTTCGCGCACGTCGGCCTCGACTGGCGCGCGCACGTGCGCGTGGACGAGTCGCTGCTGCGCGGCGCGGCCGAGCTGCACCATCTCGTCGGCGACGCGACGAAGGCGCGTGCGCGGCTCGGCTGGTCGCCGACGGTCGACTTCGACGGCCTCGTCCGCCTGCTCGTCGATGCTGCCGTCGAACGGCTCACGAGTTCGTAACACCCGATCCCTAGACTCACGCGCAATGGCCGATCAGCAGGGGCTTTCCGTCGACGAGGTGTACGCGCGGCTCCGCGAGGCCGTCGATCGCGGCACGCGCGACGTCGCCTCGACCCGCGGGCTCGCGGAGCGCTTCTGGCCGGTCAGCGCCGACAAGCCGCTCGAGCGCCGGCCGGGCGCCGGGGGATGGGCCGCCTTCCAGGCGAAGCGGGTCCTGCGCAAGCTGATGCGCTGGTACGTCGAGCCCGCGTTCGCCGAGCAGCGCATCGTCAACGATGCGTTGCTCCGGCTCGTCGACGACCTCTCGCGCCGCGTCGACGAGCTGGAGTCCCGCTGGTGAGGCTCGCCGTCTGCCTGCCGCAGGTCCCCTTCGAGCGCGGCGGGGCCGAGATCGTCGCCGACGACCTCGTCGACCAGCTGAACGCCCGCGGGCACGACGCGGCGCTCGTGACCGTTCCTTTCAAGTGGTATCCCGGGGAGCGCGTGCTGACGCAGGCGTTCCTCTGGCGGCTCCTCGACCTCGAGGAGGCGAACGGCCGCCCGATCGACGCGGTGATCGCGACGAAGTTCCCGTCGTACGCGGTCCGGCATCCGCGCAAGGTCGTCTGGCTCCTGCATCAGTTCCGGCAGGCGTGGGATCTCGACCGCACCGAGCTCGGGCAGTTCTCGGAGTCGGCGGAGGACCGTGCGCTGCGCAGGCAGGTGCTCGCGTTCGAGCGCACCGCGCTCGCCGAGGCGCGTGCGATCTTCGCCACCTCGGGCAACGTCGCCGGCCGGCTGCACGCGTCGACGGGGCTCGACGCGGAGCTGATGCCGCATCCGCCGGCACCGCTTCCGTACCGCTGCGACCGCTACGACGACTTCATCCTCTCGGTGAACCGGCTCGACCGCGCCAAGCGCATCGAGCTGCTGCTCGAGGCCGCTGCGGCGGACCCGGCGATGCGCGTCGTCATCGCAGGGGACGGGCCCGACCGCGAACGGCTGGAGCGGATCGCGCACGAGCGCGGCCTGAACGGCCGTGCGGAGTTCACCGGTCGTGTCAGCGATGCACGCCTGGCCGAGCTGTATGCGAGCTGCCTCGGCGTCTACTACGCGCCGGTGGACGAGGATTTCGGGATGGTGCCGTTCGAGGCGTTCCTCTCCGAGAAGCCGGTGCTGACGACGAGCGACTCCGGCGGGCCGCTCGACGTCGTGCGCGACCGGGAGACCGGTCTCGTCGTCGCGCCCCATGCGACGGAGCTCGCGCGCGCTTGCGCTTGGCTCCGCGGGCACCATGCCGAGGCGCGCGCGTACGGCCGCGCAGGACGCGAAGTCGCGAGTGCCGTGACGTGGGACGCGTGCATCGACCGGCTGCTCGCCGCCGTCGCGTGAAGATCTCGTACTTCTCACCGCTGCCGCCGTCCACGTCGGGAATCGCCGACTACTCGGCGCTGCTCCTGCCGGCGCTCGAGCGTCTCGTCGAGGTGGAGGTTGTGCGGCCCGGGCGCACGCGTCCCGTCGCGGACGCGGACGTCGCGCTGTACCACGTCGGAAACGACCCCGACGCGCACGGGTGGATCGTCGACGCGCTGAAGCGGCGTCCCGGCGTCGTCGTCCTGCACGACTTCGTCATCCACCATCTCGTCGCCGGCCTGACGATCGGGCGCCATGACGGGCACGCGTACCTCGCCGCGATGGAGCGCGAGGCGGGCGTGCCCGGACGCCTGCTCGGGTACGGCGTGCTCGAGGGCCGCGTGCCGCCGCTGTGGGAGGTGCGGCCGCAGGAGTTCCCGCTCGCCGGCGAGGTGCTCGACCGTGCGACGAGCGTCATCGTCCATTCGCGCTACGTCGAGACGCTCGTGCGCGAGCACGGTTACGACGGGCCGCTCCACCGCATCCCGCATCCCGCGTGGCCCCTGCCGGACATCGCGCCGGAGGAGATCACGGGCGCGCCGCTCGTCGGCAGCTTCGGGCACGTCAACGAGAGCAAGCGCGTGCCGCAGCTGCTGCACGCGTTCGCGGGGCTGCGGCGGACGCGCCACGACGCGACGCTGCTCCTCGTCGGCTCCGAGTCTCCCGGGTTCGACCTCGCCGGACGGATCGAGCGCACCGGCCTCGACGCGACGGGCGTCGTCCGGCGGCCCTACGTCGAAGAGGCGCGGCTCTGGTCGCTGATGGCCGCATGCGACGCGATCGTCCTCCTGCGCGCGCCGACGATGGGCGAGACGTCGGGTGCGGCGATTCGCGCGCTCTCGCTCGGCAGGCCGCTCGTCGTCAGCGACGTCGGCTGGTTCGCGGAGCTTCCCGACGACGTCGCGATCAAGGTCCCCGTCGGCGGAGAGGAGGAGGTGGCCGCGCTGACGGCCGCCCTGCGCCGGCTCTCCGATCCGGAGGCGGCGCGCGCGATGGGCGAGGCCGCGCGGGCGCTCGTCGCGCGCGAGCACGATGTCGGTCGCGTGGCCGAGCGCTACGCGGCGGCGCTGGAGGCTGCGGCCGGCGGAGACATGGTCAAGGGGGCCGTGCTCCGTGACATTTCCGTCGCCGCCGCCGACGTCGGTCTCGCAACGGAGCCGCTCGCGGCCGAACTCGTGCGTTCCTCGCTCATCCCTCACGACGGGTCCGTACGCGTACCTGGTACCGGCCGTCGCCGTTTGCCGACGCTGCCCATCTGGGCATGGCTGGGCGGGCTGTACGCCGCCGCGGCGACGATCCAGCTCGCTCTCGCGCTGCGTGTGACCTCGCCGTGGATCATGGTCGACGAGATCGTCTACTCCGACATGGCGCGGAGCTTCGCGCAGACGGGCCGCTTCCTCGTCCGCGGCGTGCACGCGAACTACGGCGTCGTCTACCCGCTTCTGCTCGCGCCCGTCTACCGCGCGATCGGGCCCATGGCGGACGTCTACCGCTGGTCGCAGGTGGTGAACGCGCTCGTCATCTGCACCGCGGTCGTCCCGGCATACCTCCTCGCCCGCCGCGTCGTGCGGCCCGGGGCGGCGCTCGTCGCCGCAGCGCTCGCCGTCGCCATCCCGTCGACCGCCTACGCCGGGACGCTCATGACGGAGAACGTCTTCTACCCGGTGTTCCTCTGGCTCGCGCTCGCGCTCGTGCACGCGCTCGAGCGGCCGACGCGCACCCGGCAGGCGCTCCTCCTCGCGGCATGCGCGCTCGCATTCGTCACGCGCGCGCAGACGGTCGCGATCGTCGTCGCCGTCCTCTGCGCGCCGGTCGTCCTCGCCTGGATCGAGCGCGGCCGCCCGCAGCGCCTCAAGGCATGGGCGCCGCTCTACGGGGCCGTCGCGGCCGCCGCCCTCGCGGTCGTCATCGTCGAGGCTGCGCGCGGCCGCTCGCCGGCCGGGATCCTCGGCAACTACAGCGTCACCTCGAACGGCGGCTACCGGCCGTGGCCGGCGATCCAGTGGCTCGTCTTCCACCTCGCCGAGCTCGACCTCGCCGTCTTCGTCCTGCCGTTCGCCGCACTCCTCGTGCTCGTCGCGAACGCACGCCACCTCGACCGCCGGCTACGCGTGTACGCCGCCGCATCGGCGTCCCTCTCCGTGTGGCTCGCCCTCGAGGTCGCCGTCTTCGCCTCGCGCTACTCGCAGCGGATCGAGGAGCGGAACCTCTTCTATCTCATGCCGCTGCTCGTGATCGCGCTCCTCGCGTGGATCGAGCGCGGCCAGCCCCTGCCGCCGCGCGCGTCGATCGCCGCCGCGGGAGTGGCCGCCGCGCTGCCCGGAGCGATCCCCTTCGCGCACCTCTTCAACATCACCGCGCAGTCCGACACGATCGGGCTCCAGCCGTGGTGGTTCCTCGGCAACACGTGGACGGGCCGTCCCGGCGTCGGCGCGGTCGCCGTCCTTCTCGCGCTCGCGCTCGCGGCGTCCTTCCTCTGGCTCCCGCGCCGGTACGCGCCGGTGCTGCCCGTGCTCGTCGCGACCGGCTTCCTCCTCACGTGGCTGCCGCTCGAGCTGTGGACGCACAGCTTCCCCCGGCTCGCGTCCAGCGCATACGCGCAGGGCTCCGGGAAGAAGGACAAGAGCTGGATCGACGACGCGGTCGGGCGGAACGCGCACGTCGGGATCATCTTCGCCGGCGGGAACGACCTCTCGGTGCTCGAGAACGAGTTCTGGAACCGCAGCGTCGACCGTGTGTACGGCCTCGGGGCACGCATGGCCGGCGACATGCCGGAGATCCAGACGAGCGTCGATCCGACGACGGGCGACCTTCGCGGGGTCACCGATCCGTACATTCTCGCCCCGAGCTCGGTGCAGCTCGTCGGCAGGCCCGTCGCGACCGATCCCGAGAAGCAGCTCGTCCTCTACCGCGTCGCGCAGCCGGTGCGGATCACGACGCACGTCACCGGCCTCTACCCCGCGAACCCGGGCCAGGAGCCGTGGTCGCACGGCCACGTGTCCTGGGTGCGCTCGCAGTGCACGGGAGGCACGCTCGCGGTGAAGGTCTCGAGCGATGCGAACCTGTTCAAGGGAACGACGTCGACGATCGCGATCTCCGGCTCGACGAGGCCGCGCACGCTCACGATCGCGCCGACCGCCGTCGACCGGCTCGTCACCCTGCGCCTGACGCCCGCGAACGGCGTCTGCCGCGTCGACTTCGCGGTGGCGCCGACGCGCGTGCCGGCGCGGTACCTGCCCGGGAACCACGACACGCGCCCGCTCGGGCTCCACTTCGCGCGCTTCGTCTACCGGCCGTGAGGATCGTCGTCGACGTCGCGCCCCTGTCGCACCCGCGCACAGGGGTCGGCAACTACATCCGCGGCTCGCTGCTCGGGATCGCGGAGGCGGGCGGCCACGAGCTCGTCGCGTTCGCGCCCGCCTCCGCCGAGGGCCGTCGCGCGATCGCGGCATCGCTCGAAGGAGTCGAGGCGGAACGGGTCCTCCCGGTGATCCCTGCCGCGCACGCGCTGCGCACGGTGTGGTCGCGCGCTGGATTGCCGCCCGTGGAACGGCTCGTCGGGGCGCTCGACGTGTTCCACTTCGGCGACTGGATGTATCCGCCGCAGCGCGGCGGCGTCCGCTCGACGATGATCCACGACCTCGTGCCGCTCCACTTCCCCGACTGGGTGCACCGCCGCACGCGGCGCATGCACGGAGCGAAGTACAGGCACGCGGCCCAGGCGTGCGACGTCGTCATCGTCAACTCCGCGTACACGGGTGACGACGTCGCGAGGACGCTCGGGGTCGACCGCGCGCGGATCCACGTCGCGCACCCCGGCGTCGATCCCGCGTTCACCCCGGAGGGGCCGCGCGCCGGCGGCGACTACGTGCTCGCGGTCGGCACGCTCGAGCCGCGCAAGAACGTCGCGAATGCCGTTGCCGCCGCGCAGCGGCTCGGCGTCGAGCTGCGCGTCGCGGGGGCGCGCGGCTGGGGCGGCGTCGACGCCGGCGGCGCGACGTGGATCCCACATGCCGGCGACGACGAGCTGGCGGCGCTCTACCGGGGCGCGTCCGCGTTCGTCTATCCCTCGCGCTTCGAGGGCTTCGGCATCCCCGTGCTCGAGGCGATGGCGTGCGGCGCGCCCTGCGTCGTCTCCTCGCATGCGTCTCTCGACGAGGCTTCGGGCGGCGCCGCCGTGCGCGTCGATCCCGACGACGTCGGCGCGATCGCGGAAGGAATCGCCCGCGCGCGCGCCGAGCGCGCCGAGCTCGCCCGGCGCGGCCTCGAGCACGTGCGCCGATTCACGTGGCTCGCGAACGGTCGCGCCCACCTCGCCGCCTGGGAGTCGGCGCGATGAAGGTGGCGATCGACGTGACCCCGCTCGACCAGACGCGCGCGGGCACCGCGCGCTACCTCGAGTCGCTGCTCCCGCGCGTCGAGCGCGAGGTCGAGGTGCAGCGGCTGCGCGGTTTCGCGCGGGGGAAGGCGGGGACCCTCTGGCTCGACCTCGCGTGGTACCCGCACGTGCTGCCCCACGGCGCCCGGGGTGCCGACGTCCTGCATTGCCCGACGTATCGCGGCCCGGTTCGCAGCGGCGTGCCGCTCGTCGTCACCGTCCACGATCTCGCCGTCTTCCGCCGCCCGGAAGCGTTCCCGCCGTGGACGCGGAACTACAGCCGGCTCGTCGTCCCCCGCGTCGTGCGCGCCGCGCGCATCGTCGCCGCCGTCTCGGAGTTCACCGCCTCCGAGCTCGAGACGGTGCTGCGCGTGCCGCGCGAGCGAATCCGCGTCGTTCCGAACGCGGCGGAGGAGGCGTTCACCGAGAGCGGCCCGCGCGAGCACGGCGACTACGTGCTCGCCGTGGGAACGCTCGAGCCGCGCAAGAACCTCGCGCGCGCGATCGAGGCCGCCCAGCGCCTCGGCGTCGAGCTCCGCGTCGCGGGCGCCCGCGGATGGGGCGGAGTCGAGGCTTCCGGGCGCGGCGTCTCGTGGGTCGGCTTCGCGAGCGACGGCGACCTGGCGCGGCTCTATCGCGGCGCGCTCTGCGTCGTCTACCCGTCGCTGTACGAGGGCTTCGGCATCCCGATCCTCGAGGCGATGGCGTGCGGGACGCCCGTCGTCACCTCGCGCGGCGGCGCCACCGAGGAAGTCGCGGGCGGCGCGGCCGTGCTCGTCGACGCGGAGGACGCGTCGTCGATCGCCGCCGGGATCGAGCAGGCGATCGCACGACGGGAGGAGCTGCGCCCCGCGGGGCTCCGCCGCGCGCGCGACTACTCGTGGGACGCATCCGCGAAGCTCCTGCTCCGTGCGTACGAGGATGCGGCGTGATCGTCGTCGACGCGGACTTCCTCGGCCGGCGCCGCACCGGCGACGAGACGTACGTGCGAGAGCTTCTGCGCGCGCTTCCGCGCGATCTCGACGTGGCTGCCGTCACGCGCCGCCCCGATCTCGTCCCCGGCGGCGTGCGCGCGATCGAGCTCGACGCACGCGTGCAGGAGCTGCGCATGCTGTGGACGCTCCCGCGCCTGCTGCGGCGTCTCCATCCGAGCCTCGCCCATTTCGTGCACGCGATTCCGCCGCGGCTGCCGTGCCCGGCCGTGCTCACCGTCCAGGATCTCTCGTTCGAGCGCGACCCTGCGACGATGGGGGCGCGCGAGCGCGCGATCTTCAGGCGGGTCGTGCCCTGGTCGGCGCGGCGCGCGGCGCACGTCTTCGCCATCTCGGAGCGGACGCGCGACGACCTCGTCGAGCTGTACCGCATCCCCGAGGAGATGATCACCGTCACGCCGCTCGCTCCGGCGCCGGAGTTCCGGCCCGCGGACGGCGGCCACGACGATTATCTCCTCTTCGTCAGCAGCATCGAGCCGCGCAAGGACCCGCTCGCCGCCCTCGCGGCGGCGCGCGCGATGGGGATGCGGCTCGTCGCCGTCGGCCCGCAGCGCGACGCGGCGCTCGTCGCGGCGCTCCGCGCGGGCGGCGCGGACGTGCGCGGCTACGTCGCGACGGATGAGCTCGTGCGCCTCTACCAGCGGGCGGCGTGCCTCGTGCACCCGTCGCTGTACGAGGGCTTCGCGCTCACGCCGGCCGAGGCGATGGCGTGCGGGACGCCGGTCGTCGCGCGGCCCGATGCCGCGGTGCGGGAGCTCGTCGGCGACGCCGGCGTCCTCACGGACGACCTCGCGGCCGGGATCCGCGAGGCCCTCGAGCGCCGCGACGAGCTGCGCACCGCGGGCCTCGAGCGGGCGAGGCGGTACACGTGGAAGGAGACGGCGCGCCTCACCGCCGACGTCTACCGGAGCCTCGCGTGAGGGTCTCCGCCGTCGTCGTCTCGCACGGCCACGGAGCCGAGCTCGGAGCGTCGCTGCCCGCGCTCGCGCCGCAGGTGGACGAGCTTCTGCTCGTTCTCAATCCCGTCGCGGGCAGCGAGCCGGAGGAGGTTCCCGAGGGAGTGCGTCTCCTGCGCAACGACCGCGTGCTCTCGTTCGCCGCCAACGCCAACCTGGGGACGGCGCACACGCAGCACGAGCTCGTGCTCGTCGCGAACCCGGATGCGATCGCGGCGCCGAACGCCGTCGCCGCCCTGCGCGAGTTCATGGTCTCGCATCCGCGCTGCGGCGTCGCCGGCCCGAAGATGCTGTACGGCGACGGCACGTGGCAGGCGTCGCGGCGCAGCTTCCCGACGGTCGGCGCGACACTCGTGCGGCGGACGCCGCTCCGTCTCGCGTTCGATCCGCTCAGATGGCAGCGCCGCCATTACCTCCTCGACGAGCGCCCCGACGAGCCGGTGCAGGCGGACACGATGCTCGGCGCCTTCCTCCTCATGCGCCGTGCGATGCTCGACGAGATCGGCGGCTGGGACGCCGGCTTCCGGATGTACTGCGAGGACATCGATCTCAACTACCGCGCGGCGAAGGCGGGATGGGAGCGCTGGTACGTGCCCGCGGCGGTCGTTCGCCACGAGTACGCGGCCGTCATCGACAAGCGCTTCCTCACACGGCACACGCTGTGGCACGCGCGGGCGATGCTCCGCTTCCTGCGCAAGCATCCCGAGCGGCTCCTCGCGCTGCGATGACGCCGCCCCCGTGGCAGAAGTACGCGGGGAAGGCCGAAGGCTGGAGCGACCGCGCGTACGCGGAGCCCCGCGCCTACCTCGCCCACCGCGCCGACCTCGTTCGGACGCTCGGGCCGCCGCTCCTCCCCGGCGACACCGTCCTCGACCTCGCGTGCGGCGACGGCGGCCTGGCGGCCTTCCTGCGCGAGCAGCGCTACATCGGCGTCGATGCGAGCGCCGAGATGGTGGCGGCAGGCCGCGCGCGCGGCCGCGAGATCGTCGACGCCGACCTGAACGCCTATGCACCGCCGGGCCCGGTGGAGGCGACGACGATCTTCCGCGCCATCTACTACGCGGCCGACCGCCGCGCCCTGCTCGAGCGGATCGCCGGCTACACGACGCGCAAGGTCGTGTTCGACCTCAACCCGCGCCAGTACCGCCTCGCCGACGTGCGCGCCGATCTCGAGGCGGCCGGCCTCGACCGGCTCACGACGCATCCCTTCTTCGTCCCGCAGACCCGGGCGCCGCTTCCCGGCCTCGCGCTGCTGGAGCGGAGCGGACCGGTCGCGCGCGCGATCCTCCGCTTCCGCTTCACGCTCATCTGTGCGGCCTGGTCGAGTACCAGTCGTAGGTGAGCTGCACGCCGAGCTGGCGCTTGTCGCCGCGGTGGTCGTAGTCGTCGGGGACGAACTTCTTCGCCACCGCGAAGTGCACCGCGAACCCGCCCGCGGGGACGCGCAGCCACAGGATCTTGCTCTGGAGGTTGCCGATGCTCCCGTTCACCGTCTTCGTCGTCTGCACGAGCGCCGGCTGCTGGTCGACGATCTTCATCGTGCCGAGCGCGATCTGCACCTTCGTCGGCGGGATCGGATAGTTCTCGGGACGCGAGTACGCGATGCGGAGCCAGCCGGCGGGGCCGCCGTACCGGAAGTAGTTGCTGTCGCTCGCGGACGTCCAGCCGTCCGCGTAGATCCCCATGCAGTCGCTGACCATCCGGTCGGGCTGGTCGAGCTTGACGAGCTCCCAGCGGAGGACGAGGCCGCCGGCCCGGTACGGATGCGAGGCGACGGGCTTCCCGGCGAGCCGGATGCACGGCAGGTCCTCGACCGCGTACGCGTTGCGCCAGGCGCCCGCCTGGATGTCGTTGCCCTGGTAGAGGACCCCGGTGCGCGTGAAGTTCGGGCCGCCCGCGAGGCCGGGGCCGCCCAGGGTGCCGTCGAGGCTCGAGACGCGCGTGATCGACCGGTTCCAGAACTCGAGCAGCCACTCCGGGTTCTGGTCGACCTCCTCCTGCCCGATGTAGAGCGTCGAGGCGCCGCCGGTCGCGTCGTCCACCCACGTGAACGGACGCTTCAGCGTCTCCGCCGCACCGCGGGCGATCGAGTTCGTCCCCGCCGCGGCGGCCAGCTCGCCGGTGAAGTTCCAGCCGATCACGCCGACGGCGGCGGCGGCGAGCACCGCGGTCGCAACGCGCGTGCGGCCGCGAAGGAACGCCGGCGCCGCGAGGACGAGCACGGAGATCGCGCTCATGAGGATGAGAAGCACGCGGACGAAGCCGGGCGTCCAGCCGATGTCGCGATTCGCCTGCTCCACGATCGCGAAGCCCAGCGAGTCGGAGTAGAGCTGCACGCCCATCTGATAGGGGTACTGGGTCACGTGGTAGAGCGCGTACGCGACGAGGTAGAGCGTGTACGCGCCCGCGGCGGCCAGGCCGATCCAGCTGACGCGTCGCCGCGAGAGCACGAGCGCCGTCCCGATGAAGAGCAGCGGCGCGATGTACATGAGATTGCGCTCCTCGACGCGCGTCGCGAACGTGGTCGAGAGATACGCCGCCTTGATCGCGGTGTAGAGGCCGAACGCGATGATCGACGCCCCCGCGACCGAACGGAAGATGCGCAGCTCGCGGCTCGCCTGCTCGCCCTTCGCGCGGAAGAGCGCGGCGAGGCCGGCCGTGAACGGCAGCACGCCCATGCCGATGGCGAGGGCGCCGGCCGCCCAGTCGCCCTGGATGATCTGGCGGTGCTTGTAGGCCCGCGTCACCGTCTGGATCTCGTTGGAATGCCGGCTGGCGATGCCGGTCAGGACGAAGATCGCGCCGAAGACGAGGACGATCGCGCCGACCCAGTCGCCGGTCGACCAGTGCGCCCGCCACCGCCGGGCGGGCTCGCTCGACCAGGCGAGGAAGATCCCCGCCAGCGCGAACGTCGCGGGAACGACGGCGAGCTCGGTGCGGACGACGGGAGCGAAGAGCGAGGCGACGATCGCGCCGACGATCCATCCCCGTGTGCGCGTGAAGAACGCCTTGGCGATGAGGTAGAAGCAGAGCGCGGCGTACGGATACGCGATCGGCTCCTCGACGAGGTAGGAGGAGTACGCGAGCGACGGGATCGCGGCCGCGCCGGCGGCCGCGAAGAGGGCGGCGGTCTTGCCGACGATCATGCGCGCGAGGGCGTACGTGGGGAAGACGACAGCCACCATGATCAGCACGTCCACGTACTTGATCGCCGCGTAGGCGGCGGCGACGCTGTGGATGTGCCAGAAGAGCGAGGTGAGGTACGGGTAGAGCGCGTAGACGGTCTGCGGCGTCCCGCGCTGGGCCGCGTGGCCGGTGGCGGCGATCGAGCGCCCGAGCTGCGTGAACTTGAGCTCGTCGCCGAAGAGCCACGGCGTCGGACGCCGCCAGGCCTCGACGATGTACACCGCCGACAGCCAGACGTAGACGCTCGCGAGCGGGACGGCGTCGAGGAGCCGGTCGCTGAGCGTCGCGGAACGTACGCCCGCGCGCGACGATGCGAGGCTGCTCACTCGGCAGCGATGCCGAGCGGGACGGCGTGCGTGACTTCGATCTCCCGGCGCACGAAGCTGCACGGTACAGCAGCCCGCCGGCACGCCTCCAGCACTGCGTCGAGACGCTCCCGCGGGGCGCCTGGGATCGTGACGAAGACGGCGTCCGGGGCGAGCCGTCCGACCGCCCAGCCGATGTCGTCGAGGCTGCCGACGATGGAGACGCCCTGAATACGGCGCCGGCGGAGCCCGTCGTCGTCGTCGACGAACCCGACGACGCGCTCGCCCGGAGTCTCGCGCAGCTCGCGGAGCAGGCTGCGCCCGCTCCGGCCCGCGCCGACGATGAGCACGCGCCGCTGGTCGCCGCGGCCGACGAGCGCCGAGAGGCCCCGCGCGAGCGCGCGCTCCCAGAAGCGCGACACGCCGATGAGGAACGTGCACAGGAGCACGTCGATGAGGTAGACGCTGCGCGGGAAGCCGTTGAACGGCACCGTCGCCCAGGTGAAGAGGAACGCGGTGACCTCGGAGAGGACGCAGGCGGCGACGATGCTCGCGGCATCGCGCGCGCCCGCGTACCGCCAGACGCCGCGGTACATCCCGAAGCCGATGAAGAAGATGTAGCGGGCGACGAGGAGCGCGGGAAGCGAGCGGTCGAAGACGTGCCGCTGCCACACGACGCCCGTTCCCTCGAGGCGGATGATGAACGCGGCCGTGAACGACGCGGTGATGAGGAGGAAGTCGACGATCACCTCGACGAGGCGTCGCCGGTGGACGAGCAGGGAGGCGAGGAAGCCCGGTGCGGCATCGCTCGCCGGCGGCCGGTTCACGTCTGCGAGATAGCTGCCGAACTGGAGGAGGAACGCGAACGTGACGAGGACGCCGAAGAGCGTGACGCGGGTGTCGTCCAGGACCTTGTAGGCGAGGCTCGTCAGCCCGAGGGCGGCGGACACGCCGGTGAGGAGGACGACCGCGCGCTTGTCCGAGAGGCCCTCGTACACGAGGCGGTGCGAGGTGTGGTCGCGGCCGCCCTGGGTCACCGGGCGCCCTTCGATCAGCCGGACGACGGTGACGAGCGTCGTGTCGAGGATCGGCACGGCGAGGACGAGCAGCGGCAGGAGGAGCGTCGCGACGGTCGAGCCGGCGACGGTCCAGGCGGACGCGAGCCCGAGCGACCCGAGCGCGAACCCGAGCACCTGGCTGCCGCTGTCGCCCATGAACACGGACGCGGGGCCGCGCAGACGGAGGTTGTACGGCAGGAAGCCGAGGCACGCGAAGCAGACCGCGAGCGCGATGAGCGCGATCATGCCGTCGGGGTGGATCGTGAACGCGTCGATCGCGAAGAACGCGCACGCCACCGTCGCGAGCGAGGCGGCGAGCCCGTCCATGTTGTCGAGCAGGTTGAACGCGTTCGTCATCCCGAGGAGCCAGAACACGGCGAGCGCGGTGGCGGCGATGCCGTTCGAGATGATGTGGACGCGGTCGCCCGACCAGATGACGAGCGCGGCGGCGCCGCCCTGCGCTGCGAGCTTCGCGAGCGGCGGCAGGCCGTAGAGGTCGTCGGTCAGGCCCGCCGCGAACACGAGCGTGACCGCCCCGAACACGCCGAGGAACTGCTCGTTGGCGTGGAAGGCGCCGACCGCGACCGCGGCCCAGAGGCCGATGCTGAAGCCGGCGAAGATCCCGATGCCGCCGATGCTCGGCGTCGGGGCGCTGCTCCAGCGGTCGGCCGAGGGGATCGCGATCAGGCGACTCGCCGCTGGCGAGTGGAGCAGGAGCCAGATCACCGCCGAGGCTGCCGGCAGCGCGACGATCGCGAC
>JAGWRZ010000060.1 GCA_028876365.1 Acidobacteriota bacterium
GCGCCCGCGGCGACGGCGACGGCGCACGCGACCGCCGCCACGCCGAGCAGGATCAGCAGCCTCGTCCGCATCGTGGGGGGCGGACCTTATCTCAGGTCAGCCCAGCTCGGCGAGGGCGCGGCGGACGAGAGCCCGGGCGACGTCCACCTTCCACGCGGTCCGCGGCAGCGGGGTCGCGCGCTCGACGTCCTCCGGCCCGTCCAGGAGCCACGGAACGGGGGCGACGCCCGCGAGCGCGATGCGCGTCCCGCCGCCCGTCCGGGCGGCGGCAACGCCGACCTGCGGGAACGACCACCGTTTCCGGTCCATGGCCTTCAGGTACGTGCTCGCGGCCGGCGGCTGCACCTCCACCTCGAGGATCAGCTCACCGGGCTCGAGTGTCGTCATCCGCCGGTCGGCCTCGTCCGGCAGCCGGTACAGCTCGGCCAACGCGATCTCGCGCCTCGTCGTCCGCACGCGCCCGTCGAGCGCGAGCAACGCCGCGGCGACATCGGAGGGATGCGCCGACGCGCAGTAGTCGTTCCCGAAGATCGCATGCTCGCGGTGCTCGCCGTCGGCCGCGTGGCAGCGCTCGCCGTCGTGCAGGCGGCAGGGGAACTTGAGCCGCCAGTACCAGCAGCGGGTGGACTGCAGGAGGTTGCCGCCGAGCGAGCTCATGTTCCGGAGCTGCGGCGATGCCGCCAGCCGGCACGCCTCGCGGAGCGCATCCGGCACCCGCGCGTCCGCCTCGAGCTCCGCGAGCGTCGTCCCCGCGCCGATGCGGCCTCCGGTGACCCCGCGCGGGACGACGCCGCGCACGTCGACGAGCGTCTCCGCGCGCACGATCCCGTCGCGGAGGAGCGGCACCACCTCCGTGCCGCCGTGGATGAAGAGCCCGCCGTCGAGCTCGTCGACGCTAGACGGCCGCAGGAGCTCCACGGCGCTCTTTCTTCTCCGCCTCGCGCAACGCCCGCAGCATCTCCTCGCGCGACACGGGCAGCTCGTGCACGTCGGCGCCGGTGGCGTCGCGGATCGCGTTCGCGATCGCGGCGGCGATCGGCACGATCGGAGGCTCCCCCAGCCCCTTCGAGCCGAGATTCGTCAGATGCGCGTCGGGCTCGTCGACGAACTCGCAGACGATCTCCGGCACGTCCGCGATCGTCGGCATCCGGTAGGCGTCGAGCGAGGTCGTGAGCACGCGCCCGGTCTCCTCGTCCATGAGCCGCTGCTCCGACAGCGTGTGCCCGATTCCCTGGATGATCCCGCCTTCCACCTGGCTCTCGGCGCCGAGCGGATTGACGATGCGGCCGACGTCGTGGACGGCGGCGACGCGCTCGACGCGCACCTCGCCGGTCTCGACGTCCACCGCGGCCTCGACGACGTGCACCCCGAAGGTGAGGACGCTCATGCCGGTCGGGTTCGGGCCGCGCGCGCCCTTGCCGAGGATCTGCGCGCTCCCGAGCAGCTCGAGGAACTCGGCGAGGCCGACCGACAGGTTCCCGTCGGCCGAGACGATCGTGCCGTTGCGGATGTCGAGGATGCGCTCCTCGAGGTCGTACCGCTGGGCGGCGATCTCGAGGATCTGGCGCTTCGCGTCGGCGGCGGCCGCGCGCACCGCGGGCCCGATCGACGGCGTCGTCGAGGATCCCGCGGACAAGGTCGCGTACGGGCCGCGTGCGGTGTCGCCGAGCGTGACCTCGACGCGGTCGAGCGGGACGCCGAGCTCCTCGGCGGCGATCTGCGCCATCGCCGTCCGCGTCCCGGTGCCGATGTCCTGCATGGCGGTGACGACCGTGATGCGGCCGTCGGAGCCGACGCGCGTCCACGCGTACGAGGGCGGCCCGCCGCCGCCGTACCAGATCTGGCTCGCCATTCCGACGCCGCGCTTCCACGTCGCATCCGAGCGCGCGCGCACGGCGTGTCTCCGGTCCCAGTGCTTCCGGGCGCGCTCGTAGCACTGCGCGAGGTTCTTCGACGAGAACGGCGTGCCGTCGTTCGAGCTCGCGTAGTTCATCCGTCGCAGCTCGAGCGGATCGACGTCGAGCCTCGCCGCGAGCTCGTCGATCAGGCACTCGAGGCCGAACGTCCCCTCGACGAAGCCGGGCGCGCGGAAGGCCTTCATCGGCGGCGTGTTGATCTTCGCCGTGGAGCGCGTCGTGCGGACGTTCTCGCACGCGTACAACATCTTCAGCGGCCCTTCCGTCGCCGCCGACCAGCCCCCCCAGCCGAGAGCGTTGATGAAGTCGCCGCCGAGCGCGGTGATCGTGCCGTCGCTGCGCGCCGCGACCGTCAGCCTCTGGAGCGTCGCGTTGCGGTTGCCGGCCGCCACGTGCTCCTCGCGCCGCGTGAGCGCGCAGCGCACGGGGCGCCCCGTGCGCCGCGCGAGCTCCGCGGCGGCGAACGTGTACTCGCCGGCAGAGTTCTTCGACCCGAAGCCGCCGCCCATGTACTCGCAGACGACGCGCACGCGGTCGGCGGCGATGCCGAGCTCGCGCGCGACCTCCGCGCGCACGCCCCAGACGTACTGGGTCGAGGTGTGGATGTCGAGCCGGTCGCCGATCCATTCGCACACCGACTGATGCGTCTCCATCGAGTTGTGCAGGACGACCTGCGTGCGATACGTGCTCTCGACGACGACGTCGGCCTCCGCGACGGCGCGGTCGAAGTCGCCGCGCTCGTACCGCTCGGGCTCGCCGTGGAGGATCCCGCGCTCGACCGCCTCTTCGGGGTCGAGGACGGCGTCGAGCTTCTCCCACTCGACGTCGACCGCCTCGAGCGCCGCGCGTGCCTGCGCGTCGGTCTCGGCGGCCACCGCGGCCACGGGCGCCCCGGCGTACCCCGCCTCCGCATCGAGCCCGGGCGCCTCGCCCGGCCCGATCGCCGCACGCACTCCCGGGAGCGCGAGCGCCGGAGCGAGGTCGATGCGCCGGACGCGCGCGTGCGCGTACGGGGACCGGAGGAGGGCCGCGTGCAGCATCCCCGGCAGCCGGATGTCGGCGGTGTAGCGCGCCTCGCCGCGCACGCGCTCGAGCGCGTCCTTCCGCACCGCGGGACGGCCGACGACCTCGCCCGGCCCCGCCGGCCACTGCTCGAGCGGGTCCTCCTCGACGACGAGCCAGACCTCCTCGAAGCGGCCTTCGACTTCCTTCTCGGTGCGGATCAGTCGCGCCAATGCAGGATCGCCTCCTCGATCTTCGGATACGTGCCGCAGCGGCAGATGTTCCCGGCCATCGCGTGCCGTATCTCCTCTTCCGTCGGCGTCGGCCTGGCCGCGACGAGCGCGGCCGCGGACACGACCTGGCCGGGCGTGCAGAAGCCGCACTGCACCGCGTCGGCGCGGACGAACGCGTCGACGAGCGGATGGTCTCGCAGCCCCTCGATCGTCGTCACCTCGCCCTCGACGGAATGCGCGAGCGTGATGCAGGAGAGCACCGGCACGCCGTCGATCATGACGGTGCACGCCCCGCAGTGGCCCTCGTTGCACGCGATCTTCGTCCCGGTGAGGCCGAGCCGCTCGCGCAGGACCGCCGCGAGGCTCGCCCCGACCGGTGCATCCACCTCGTGCTCGTCGCCGTTGATCACGAGCTTCACGAGGTCACCGCCAGGATGTCGGCGAGATGGATGAGGCGCGACGTCGTGCGCGCGAGGGCTCGAGCCTCCGTCTCGTCGGCCGCCTCGGGCAGCGTGCGCCAGAGATCGCGCGCGGCGAGCAGGAGCTCGCGGATGCGGTCGAGGTCGCCGACGTGGCCGTTTCTCTCGTAGGTCGCGTTGAGCGCGAGGCCGAGCGCCCCGAAGGTGTCCTGGTGGCGGATGAAGAGCAGAGGGAACGCCATCGACAGGTACTGGTGGATGCGCGCGAGGGCCATCGGCTGCGCGAGCGTGTCCGTTCCCTGCGGCGCCGTCGGCTCGAGCGGAGGCTCGCCGTCGGCGATGCGGCTCGCGTTGCCGGCGAGCATGCCGGCCACCTGCTCCTCGCTCAGCCCCGACGCGCGCGCCGTGCGCAGGGCGATCAGCAGGGAGTTCGGCTGCGAGCCGTAGGGATAGTCCGAGGCATAGACGATCTGCTCGGGCGAAACGAGATGGAAGAGGCCGAGAAGGTCGATCGCGCTCCATACGGAGGTGTCGAAGAAGACGCCCGCCTTGCCCGCGAAGCGGGCGGCGAGCCCGGAGAGGTCGGCGATGCCCGCGTGGGCGATGATCAGCTGCGCGTCCGGGTAGGCGTCCACGAGCCGGTGCAGGCTGTCGGCGATCGGCGGCAGGCCGCGGCCGCCGTGGATGAGGATCGGGACGCGGCGCTCGGCGGCGACCGCGAAGACCGGCGCGAGCCGCTCGTCGTCGAGCAGGAACTTCTGCGCACGCGGATGGAGCTTGATGCCGCGCGCGCCCAGGTCGAGGCAGCGCCCCGCCTCGCCGGCCGGGTCCTCGCTCAGGTCGAGGCGGACGAACGGGATCATGCGGCCCTGCGACCGCTCGGCGAACGCGAGCGTCCGGTCGTTGCCGGCGCGGAAGCCCGGATGCCGGTCGGGCTCGTCGAGGCAGAAGACGTTGCAGCGGGAGATCCCGTGCCGGTCGAGGATCGCCTCCAGCTCCTCGTAGCGGCCGATCATCCCGTCGATGTCGGTGCCGAGATGCGTGTGCGCGTCGAAGACGTCGACGCCGGCGGGCATCTCGGCGCGTAGCTGCGCCTCGAAGGCGTCGAAGAGCTCGCGTGCGCGCTCCAGCGGCTCCACGACCGGACTCTATCCCGGCGGCCTATCCGAAGGTCGCGCTCAGGATCCGCTCGACGAAGACGCGCTCGGGAACGGAGCCGTCCCACTGCGGCGCGCCGTCGACGACGATCCGCGGCACCGCCCACACGTCCATCTCGGCGGCGAGAACGGGGAACTCGTTCGCCTCGATCGCGGTCGCGCGGATCCTCGGCGACGCGAGCGCGGCCTTGTACGCCAGCAGCACGGCCGGCGGGCAGTGCGGTCAGGTGGGCGTGACGAAGACGTCGATCGCGAGGTCCCGGTCGAGCCGGCCGAGCGCCTCGAGCGACTCGGGGCGAAGCGACGACGAGCGCCGTCCGGCCTCGACGACCGCCCCCACGATCGACGACAGCTCGTATCCCCACGGCAGGCCGTCGTAACGGACCCCGACCTCCTCGCCTTCCGGGCGGACGTACACCGCCGGGTAGCGCGGCGCCTCCTCTCCGACCCGGTGGCTCACCTTCTCGGAGAGGCCGGCGAGCTCCTCGACGACGCGGACCGTCTCGGCCCCGAAGTCGATGTCGCGCGCGCCGTGGCCGGGGGTCTCCTCCGGGCCGAGCGCGACGACGAGCTCGACCGTCCGCTCGACCGCGTCGAAGAGCTCGCGCACCTTCTCCTCGTCCTCCGGCCGGAACAGCGCCACACGGCGACTATAGAGTCGTGGGCATGACCGACGTCCTCATCCATGCCGACACGATCCGCTCGCCGGAGCTCCGGCACGAGCTGCCGCTCTCCGTTCCCGACCCGTTGCTGTACATCGAGCACGACGGCCGCCGCTTCGCCGTCGTCACCGCGTTCGAACGAGAGCGCATCGGCAACGCCGCCCCCGACATCGAGACGCTTCCTCCCGAGCGGTTCGGGATCGACGAGCTCCTGCGCGGCGGCACCCCGCGCGTCGAGGCGATGCTCCGAAGCTACGTCCGCGCGCTGCGCGAGATCGGCGTGACCGAAGCCGCGGTGCCGAAGGACTTCCCGGTCGAGCTCGCGGACCGGTTCCGCTCGGAGGGCATCGCGCTGAGCGTCGAGCGCGACCTGTTCGAGGACCGCCGCCGCCGCAAGAGCGCGACCGAGGTCGCCGGCCTGCGCAGGGCGCAGCGCGCGGCCGAGGCTGCGCTCGACGCCGCCCGTGGGATGCTCCGCGAGGCGACCGGGGACGGCGTCCTCCAGCTGGACGGGGCGCCGCTCACCTCGGAGCGGATCAAGGTGGAGATGCAGCGGGTGTTCGTCGCGCACGACGTCGTCGCGGAGGACTTCATCGTCGCCGCAGGCGCGCAGGGCGCCGTCGGCCACCACATGGGCTCCGGCCCGATCTCGGCCGGCGAGGCCGTCGTCTTCGACCTCTGGCCGCGCGACCGAGAGACGGCGGTCTACACCGACATGACGCGGACCTACGTCGTCGGCGAGGTCCCCGAGGAGCTGCGCGAGTACCACCGCCTGTGCGAGCACGTGCTCGAGCTGACGACCGCGGCGACGCGGCCCGGCGTCAACGGCCGCGAGCTCATGCAGACGGCCTGCGACGTCTTCGCCGCCGCGGGGTATCCGACGCAGCTGACGAAGAAGGCGGGCGAGGTCATCGACAGCGGCTTCTTCCACGGGCTCGGCCACGGCGTCGGCCTCGAGGTGCACGAGCGGCCCTGGCTCTCCGTCGTCGGCGACGACCTCGTCCCGGGCGACGTGATCACGCTCGAGCCCGGCCTCTACCGTGCGGGCTACGGCGGCGTCCGCCTCGAGGACATCCTCCTCGTCACCGAGGACGGCGCCGAGACGGTCACGCAGTACGGCTACGCGCTCGAGCCATAGGCCGCGCTCGATCGCAATCCGCTTGACGAACGTCCGGCGGATGGTCGAGAGTGACCACCGTCACTTCGGCGCCGGGGCGGCCCGGGTGGTCGCGTGCCGGCACCGGACTACAGGGAGGCCTGCATGAGCGCAATGAGCTCCGAGCGGACCGGGATCACGGTGGTGGAGAGCACCCCAGCTGCGGATCCGGCCGCGCTCGGATTGGCCGGGTTCGCTCTCACGACGTTTCTTCTGAGCGGACACAATGCCTCGTGGATCCCCGACCTCATCTGGGTCGGCCCTGCGATCTTCTACGGCGGCATCGCCCAGCTGCTCGCCGGCATGTGGGAGTTCCGGAACCGGAACGTCTTCGGCGCCACCGCGTTCTCGACCTACGGCGCGTTCTGGCTCGGCTTCGGGCTCTTCGTCATCCTCGCGCTGACGACCGGGTTCCTGAGCAGCTACAAGGCGAACGACCTGTCGAACGCCGCAGCCTGGTTCCTGTTCGCGTTCGCGATCTTCAACACGTACATGCTCATCGGGAGCATGCGGGTGAACAAGGCGGTGTTCGGCGTCTTCCTCACCCTCGAGATCACGGAGATCCTGCTCGTCATCGGCAACTTCAACTCCGCCCATACGAACGGCAAGCATCTGTGGTGGGTCCATGCCGGCGGCTGGGCGGGCATCGTGACCGCGGCGTTCGCCTGGTACACCTCCGCAGCCGTCGTCTGGAACAACCAGGCGGGCCGGACGGTCCTGCCGGTCGGCAAGCCGATGATGCGCTGACCTAGGATCAGGAGAGACGCCCAGCGGAAGGAGATTCCTTGGCGACCGAGACGAGTCATGCGATCGACACGATGCTCCTCGAGGAGCGGCGGTATCCGCCGCCCGAGGAGTTCGCGCGGCAGGCGAATGCAAAGCCGGACATCTACGACGAGAGCTTCGACGCGTTCTGGGAGCGTGAGGGCCGCGAACGCGTGACGTGGTTCGAGCCGTTCTCGAAGCTGTACGAATGGGAGCCGCCGTACGCGAAGTTCTTCCTCGGCGGAACGCTCAACGTCTGCTTCAACTGCGTCGACCGGCACGTCGAGGCCGGCAAGGGCTCGAAGGTCGCCTATCACTGGGAGGGCGAGCCGGACGGCGACCGCCGCGAGATCACGTACGCCGATCTCCTGAAGGACGTCGTCCGGTTCGCGAACGCGCTGAAGAAGATCGGCGTGAAGAAGGGCACGCCGGTCGCGATCTACATGGGGATGGTCCCGGAGCTCGCGGTGGCCATGCTCGCGTGCACGCGCATCGGGGCGCCCCATACGGTCGTCTTCGGCGGGTTCTCGGCCGACTCGCTGTCCGGCCGGATGAACGACATGAAGTGCGAGGTCCTGATCACGCAGGACGAGGCATGGCGACGCGGCTCGACCGTGCCGCTGAAGAAGACGGCCGACGAGGCGATGGCCGCCGCGCCGGGCGTGAAGCACTGTGTCGTGCTTCGGCGCACCGGCAACGACGTCGCGATGCAGGACGGCCGCGACCACTGGCTGCACGAGCTCGAGGACGGGATGTCCGACGATCCGTCGTCGTGTCCCTGCGAGCCGATGGACAGCGAGGACCTGCTGTTCCTCATGTACACGAGCGGGACGACCGCGAAGCCGAAGGGGATCATCCACACGACCGCCGGCTACCTCGTCGGCACGTCGACGACGCACCACTACATCTTCGATCTCAAGCGCGACGAGGACGTGTATTGGTGTGCCGCCGACATCGGCTGGATCACGGGCCACAGCTACATCGTCTACGGGCCGCTCTGCAACCAGGCCACGTCGGTGATGTACGAGGGCACGCCCGACTTCCCCGACAAGGACCGTTGGTGGGACATCGTCGAGCGGTACAAGGTGACGATCCTGTACACGGCGCCGACGGCGATCCGGTCGCACATGAAGTGGGGGCCGGAGTACGCGCAGAGGCACGATCTCGCCTCGCTCCGCCTGCTCGGATCGGTCGGCGAGCCGATCAACCCGGAGGCGTGGGTGTGGTACCGCGAGCACATCGGCGGGGACCGCACGCCCATCGTCGACACGTGGTGGCAGACCGAGACGGGCATGATCATGATCACGCCCCTCCCCGGGATCACGACGCTGAAGCCGGGCTCGGCGACGCGCCCGTTCCCGGGCGTCGACGCCGCCGCGTACGACGAGCGGGGCAACGAGGTCGGCTCCGGCGGAGGCGGCTATCTCGTCCTCAAGCGCCCGTGGCCGTCGATGCTCCGCGGCATCTTCGGGGACGATCAGCGCTACCGGGACACGTACTGGTCGAAGTACGAGGACGTGTACTTCGCAGGCGACGGCGCTCGCATCGACCAGGACGGGGACTTCTGGCTGCTCGGCCGCGTCGACGACGTCATGAACGTCTCCGGCCACCGCATCTCGACGATCGAGGTGGAGTCGGCGCTCGTCGACCACCAGGACGTCGCCGAGGCCGCGGTCTGCTCGCGGGCGGACGCGACGACGGGCGAGGCGATCGTCGCCTACGTCACGCTCAAGGGCGGCAGGGACGGCTCGGTCGAGAAGCTCGAGGAGCTCCGCAATCACGTCGCGAAGAAGATCGGCGCGATCGCGAAGCCGGCGAACATCGTGTTCACCCCGGAGCTGCCGAAGACCCGCAGCGGCAAGATCATGCGCCGTCTGCTGCGGGATGTCGCAAACCAGCGCCAGCTGGGCGACACGACGACGCTCGCCGACCCGACGGTCGTCGAGGAGATCAAGAGCCGGGCCGAGTCCGAGCAGAGTGGCGACGAGGGATAGAGAGCTCGGGGTCGAGCTCTTCAACAGGGCCTGGGCTCTCCTCGAGAGCCCGGGCCCCGATCCCGACGAGCTGGCGCACTGCGCGCACGCCTCGGCGTACCACTGGATGCACGGCGGCGGGACGGTCGCGAATCGCGCACGCAGCGAGTGGCAGTGCTCGCGCGTGTACGCGGTGCTCGGCAGGCCCGAGCCCTCGCTCCACCACGCCCGGCGCTGCCTCGAGCTGTGCGAGTCCGCTCCGGAGGAGATCGAGGAGTTCGATCTGCCGTTCGCCTACGAGGCGCTCGCACGCGCGCACGCGCTCGCCGGGAACGACGCGGCGGCGCAGGAGTGGCTCGCGCGCGCGCGTGCGGCCGGAGAGGCGATCGCCGACGAGGACGACCGCGACCTTCTCCGGTCGGACCTCTCGACCATCGGCCGATAGCGCTAGAGGAGCTTCTCGAACCGATCCGCGTCGTCGAACGGGCCGATCACCGCGAGGCGGAGCGTGTTCTCGCGGATGAGGTCCTGCGCGACGCGCTGCACGTCCTCGGCCGTCACCGCCGAGATGCCCGCCAGCACCTCGTCCGGGTCCGGCGCGCGGCGCTCGAGCACCTCCTTGCGCAGGCCGAACATGATCAGCCCCTGCGGGCTCTCGAGCTGGAGGACGAAGCGGCCCTTGGCGAAGCTGCGCGCCTTCTCGAGCTCGTCGGCCGGCACCGGCTCGGCCGCCATGCCCTTCAGCTCGGCGGCGATCGTCGTCAGCGCCTCGTCGATGCGGTTGATGTCGACGCCCGCCTGGGAGTACAGCGAGCCCGCGTCCGTGTAGCTGTGGTTGACGCCGAAGACGTAGTAGGCGAGGCCGCGCCGCTCGCGCACCTCGGTGAAGAGTCGCGACGACATGCCGCCGCCGAGCACGGTCGCGACCATCTGGAGCGCGTACCGGTCGGGATGCTCCAGCGGATGGCTCGGGACGCCGACGATGACGTGCGCCTGGTCGGACTGCTTCGTGAACACCTCGACGCGCCCGTTCTCGTGCGGCCGCGCCGTCTCGGGGGCGCCGGTCGCCGCCGCCGGCATGTCGCCCAGGAGCTCGGTCACGCGCTCGACGGCGTCGTCGCCGATCCTGCCGGCGATCCCGACGACCATGCGCTCCGGGTGGTACCAGCTGCCGAGGTAGGAGAGGAACGTCTCGCGCGTCGCCGCCCGGACGGTCTCCTTGCGGCCGATGATGTCCCAGCCGAGCGGCTGGTCGCCGTACAGGAGCCCCTCGTACACGCCGCCGATGAAATCGCGCGGCGTGTCGAAGTACATGTTCATCTCCTCGACGATGACGCCCTTCTCGCGGTCGATCTCACCGGCGTCGAACTTCGAGTTGCGCAGCATGTCGACGAGGACGTCCAGCGCGACGTCGCGATACTCGGCCGCGCACTTGACGAAGTATGCGGTCGACTCCTTGCTGGTGAAGGCGTTGAACTCGCCGCCGATCGCGTCGATCTCGCCCGCGATCGTGCGCGCGTCGGGGCGGCGTTCCGTCCCCTTGAAGAACATGTGCTCGGAGAAGTGCGCGATGCCGTTCGTGTCCTGCGTCTCGTAGCGCGATCCCGCCGCGAGCATGACCATGCACGTGACCGATTGGGCATGAGGAAGGTTCGCGGTCAGGATCCGCAGGCCGTTGTCGAGAGTGTGCCGCTCGAAGACGCTCATTCGCGGATCCACCGTAGCTGCACGACGCCGCTCGGCACGTCGAGATCATCGTCGTGCGGCGACTCGGTCGGCGGGCCGGTTCGGATCTTCGCGGAGCACTCGTCGAGCGGGAGAGCGATCACCTCCGTGGTGCGCAGCTCCTTGTCGTTCGGCTGACGCGCGACCTCCCAGCGGCCCGGCTCGACGTGGTTCACGATCGCCTCGAGCGCGGCGAGCTTCTCGTCGCCCTCGACGATGCGCGCGCTGCCGAGGACGACGGCGGAGCGGTAATTGACCGAGTGGTTGAACACCGATTTCGCGAGCACGATCCCGTCGAGGTGCGTCACGGTCGCGCAGACGCGCGCCCCGGACGCGAGCGCCTGCACGAGACGGCTCGCAGGCGAGCCGTGCAGGTAGAGGACGTCGCCGGCGCGCGCATGGAGCATCGGGATGACGTAGGGCTGTCCGTCGAGGACGAAGCCGACATGGCAGAGAAAGCCGTCGTCGAGGATCGCGTCGACCGTCTGCCGGTCGTACGCGCCCCGCTCCGGATGTCTCCTCACGCGTGTGCTCATCGGTCGGCTCGACGGTAGACGAACCGAAGCTCCGGCGAGAGCTCAGGCACGCTGGACGAGCTCCGACTCCTTCGCGCGCGAGAGGGTCGGCCGCTGCTCGCCGGCGGCGCGACTCCACGCGAGCGTGTCGCGTGCCGTCTCCTCGAGCGGACGGAACGCGATGCCGGCGGCGAGGGCGCGCGCGATGTCGACGCGGAGGATCCCGCCGTGCTCCTCGCCGGGAAGCCACAGGGGCAGCTCCATCCACGGCCCGACCCCCGCGTCGAGCAGCGTCCGGTCGTCGACCCAGCGGAGATCGGCGCCCGGAGCGATGCGCTCGAGCATCTCCCCGAGCGTGAGCGGCTTCGCCGGGCCGGTCGCGTTGACGATGCCGCCCGTCCTGCTCTCGGCCAGCCGGACGAGAAAGGCGCCGAGGTCGCGCGCGTCGACGAGCTGCACCGGCCGGGACGGGTCGCCCGGCGCGAGCACGGGCCCCGGCTCGGCGAGGCGCCGCACCCAGTAGGTGAAGCGGTCGGTCGGGTCGTGCGGGCCGACGATCAGGCCGGCGCGCGCGATCGCCACGGCGTCGGGGCCCCGCACGTCGAGCAGCGCGCGCTCCGACCCGGCCTTGAGGTTGCCGTACAGACCGGCGTCGAAGGCCTCCGGCTCGGGGTCGGGCGGCTCGAGCACGGGCGACGACTCGTCGAGGGGCCTCGACGGGTCGGAGTAGACCGAGATGGTCGAGACGAAGACGTAGTGGCCGGCGTCGATCGCCTCCGCGCGGCGGCGTGTGTGTCGCGGGAGCTGCGTCGGGTCCATGTCGACGACCGCGTCGAAGCGGCGGCCCGAGAGGGCATCGAGGCCGCCGCTCAGGTCCACGTGGATCTGCTCGACGCCGGGATAGAGACCCGGATTCGTCGTCCCGCGGTGCACGAGCGTCAGCTCGTGCCGGTCGCGGGCGGCCTCGACCACCCCGCGGCCGAGGAACCTCGTCCCGCCGAGAACGAGCAGCCTCATCCGGCGTACCGCTGCAGGACGCGCGCAACCGCTTCGGCGCCGAAGCGGATCGCATCGGCGGGGACGCGCTCGTCGGCGGCGTGGATCAGCTTCGTGAAGGCGAAGCCGTCGGGGAGGCGGAGCGGGAGGAACCCGTAGGTCTGGATGCCGAGCCCGGCGAAGAAGCGGCCGTCGGTGACCCCGACCTGGAGCATCGGGGTCGGCACCGCCTCGCCGTCGAGATCGCGGAGGACGTCGCCGAGGAGCGGCATCTGCGAGAGGTCGGAGTGCGCCGGGTACGGGTCGTGGCGCACGACGTCGATCTCCATGTCCATGTCCACGAGCGCCTGGATCTCGCGGACGAGCTCGTCGGGGCCGAAGCCGGGGAGCGCGCGCCCGTCGAGCTCGAGCTCGATCTCGGAGGGAACGACGTTGATCTTGCTCCCGCCGTGCACGATCGTCGCCGTCACCGTGTTGCGCAGCGCGCGGTCGAGGATGCGCAGCTCCGGCACGGGCGCGCGGAGCGTGAGCTCCGCGAGCCGCGGATCGAGCAGCGAGCGCAGGACGAGCGCCTGCGGCCTGCGCAGCGCATCCGCCATCGCCTCGATCCAGGCGCGCGCGACCGGCGTCACGTGCACGGGCAGGCGGCCGGAATCGAGCCGGGCGAGGATGCGGCCGGCCTTGCCCATCGCCGCGCCCTTCACGCCCATGGCCGCATGCCCGCCGGGCCCGCGCACCCGGCCGCGCAGCCAGCAGATCTGCTTCTCGGCCACCTGGATCGGATAGAAGCGGCGGCCGCCGATCGACTGCGAGGCCCCGCCGAACTCGCCGAGCGCGTGCCTGACGCCGTCGAACGCCTCCGCGTGCTCCTCGCACAGGTAGCGCGCGCCGAAGTCGCCGCCGTTCTCCTCGTCGCTCAGCACGGCGAGCACGAGGTCTCCGCGCGGCGTCAACTCGCCGCGCGCCGCTCGGAGGAACGCGTCCACCATCATCGCGACGCCGCCCTTCATGTCGAGCGCGCCGCGCCCCCAGATCCAGCCGTCGACGATCTCGCCGAGAAACGGCGGGCGCGTCCACTCCTGGCCCGCGGTCGTGACCACGTCGACGTGCCCGTAGAGGAGAAGCGGCGGCGCCTCGCCGGCGCCGCGAAGACGGGCGATGAGGTTCGGCCGCGACGCGTCCTTCGCGACGATGCGCGTCTCCGCGCCCGCCGCCTCGACGAGGCGCTGCACGTATGCGATGCAGTCGCGCTCGTTTCCCGGCGGGTTCGTCGTGTCGAAGCGGAGGAGATCGCCGAGCAGCTCGACGACGTCCGTCACATCGCCTCCAGCGCGTGGACGAGCCGGTCGACCTCCGCGACGGTGTTGTAGTGGACGAATCCGGCGCGGACGGCGCCCTCGTCGCCGAGCCCGAGGCGGCTCATCACCTCCACGGCGTAGTAGTTCCCGTCCCAGACGGCGATCTCGAGCAGGCCGAGGCGCTCGGCCACCCTCCGCGGCGGGACGCCGGCGACCGTGAACGCGAACGTCGGGACGCGCCCGTCCATCGTCTGCAGGCCGTACAGCGTGCAGCTCGACGGCAGGGACGCGAGGAAGCGCTCGCCGAGCGTCCGCTCGTGCGCGCGGATCGCGTCCCACCCGATCGAGTCGACGTAGTCCACCGCGGCGACGAATCCCGCGAGCAGCTCGTGCGGGAGCGTCCCCGTCTCGAAGCGATGGTGGGCCGGCCGGACCTTGTACGTGCGCCACGTCCCGGCGAGGCCGGCGCGGACGTAGGCGAGGCCGAGGTGCGGGCCGAAGAACTTGTACGGCGAGCAGAGAAGGACGTCGACGCCGAGCGCGGCGACGTCGATCGGGCCGTGCGGCGCGTAGTGGACGGCGTCCGCCCACGCGATCGCGCCGGCGGCGTGCGCGAGCTCGGCGACGCGGCGGCCGTCGACCGTCGTCCCGACGGCGTTCGAGGCGAGTGGGAACGCGACGACACGCGTGCGATCCGAGAGCTGCGCCTCGAGGTCGTCCAGGTCGAGGGTCGTGTCGCCGCCGATGTCGGCGAAGCGGACCGTGAGGTCGAGGTCGTGCGCCAATTCGAGCCACGGCGAGACGTTGCCGTCGTGGTCGAGCCGCGTGACGACGATCTCGTCGCCGGCGCGCAGCGTCCTGCCGACCGTGCGCGTGAGCGCGAAGTTCAGCGTCGTCATGTTCGCGCCGAAGACCGTCTCCTCGGGGTCGCACCGGAGGAACGAGGACGCGGAGAGGCGGGCCTGCGCGACGAGGGCGTCGCTGCGGCGGCTTGCGCCGAACGGGCCGCCGAGGTTGGCGTTCGACTCGCGGAGATAGGCGGCGATCGCGTCGATGACCGAGTCGGGGCACTGCGTCCCGCCGGGCCCGTCGAAGAACGCCGTCGGGGCGCGCAGTGCGCTGAAACGCGCGCGCACGGCGTCCACATCCAGTTCCGTCACGGCCACGATCGGACACTACCCTGTCGTCCGTGAGCACTCTCGCGCCGTCGAAGCCGCGGCTCGACCGCGGCGACCGCAACGGTCTCGGCCGCGCCTGGCGCGTGATCGTGCGCAACGACGATCACAACACGTTCGAGGGCGTGGCCGCCGCTCTCTCCTCGGTCCTGCCCGGCATCGACTACGACGGCGGCATGCGGCTCGCGAACCGCATCCACAACTCCGGGCAGGCGATCGTGTGGTCGGGGGACCGCGAGCACGCCGAGCTGTACTGGGAGCAGCTGGCGGGCCGCGGCCTGACGATGGCCCCGCTCGAGTAGGACGCGCGTGTGCCGTCCGGATCCGGTCCTAGGCTTCGTGCGTGCGACGGCTGCGGTCGCTTTCCGAGGACGAGTGCTACGCCCGCTGCTACCGGGGCTGGGAGGCGACCGTGACGATCGTCAAGCTCGAGCCGAGGCGCCCGCGCTTCACGACCTCGATCTCCGGTGAGGCGATCCGGCGGATCTTCGAGGAGCGGCTCGAGGCGCGGGTCGACGAGGAGCTCGACGCCGCCTAGCAGTGCGGTTCCCGACGTGCTCGCGCCGGGGCTCCGGGTCGTCTTCGTCGGGATCAATCCCGGCCGGGTGTCCGCCGCCGCGCACGCGCACTTCGCCAATCCGCGCAACGACTTCTGGCGGCTGCTCCATGCCGCCGGGTTCACGTCGCGGCTGCTCGACCCGCAGGAGCAGTTCACGCTGCTCGACGAGGGCATCGGCGTGACGAACGCCGCGTACCGCACGACGCCGGGCTCCGGCGACCTGCGCAAGGGGGATTTCGACGGCACCCGGTTGGAGCGGATCGCCCTCGAGCTGAGCCCGCGCTGGCTCGCCTTCGTCGGCAAGGAGGCCTACCGCGGCGCGTTCGGCGAGCGCCCCGGCCTCGGCGTGCAGGCGCGCACGCTCGGCGAGACGCGCCTGTTCGTCCTGCCGTCCACCTCGCCGGCGAACGCGGCCGTGCCGTGGAGCGAGCGCCTGCGCTGGTTCCGTCAGCTCGCCGGCTCGGCCGTCTGAGTCGTCCGGCCCCGGCCGGCGGGGAGAAGGCGCCCACGACCATGAGGCCGGAGCCGCGTCAGCCGCGAAAGCGGTTGGTGATCGGAGTCCTGCGGTCGCGGCCGAATGCCTTCGGGCGGAGGCGGACGCCTGGCGGCGCCTGCCGGCGCTTGTACTCGGCGCGGTCGATCATCGCCACCGCGCGTTCGACGACGTCGGGGTCGAAGCCGTCGGCGGAGAGCTCCTCGAGCGAGCGGTCTCCCTCGACGTAGGCCTCCAGCACCCGGTCGAGCGCGGGATAGGGCGGCAGCGAGTCCTCGTCCAGCTGGTCGGCGCGAAGCTCCGCGGTCGGGGCCCGCTCGATGATCGACTGCGGGATGAGATCGCGGCCGGCGCGCTCGTTCACGTGGCGCGAGAGACGGAAGACATCCGTCTTGTACACGTCCTTCAGGAGCGCGAAGCCGCCTGCCATGTCCCCGTACAGGGTGGCGTACCCGACGGAGAGCTCCGACTTGTTGCCGGTCGCGACGAGGAGCCAGCCGAACTTGTTCGAGAGCGCCATCAGGAGAGTGCCGCGGATGCGCGCCTGGAGGTTCTCCTCGGTCAGATCGGTCTCGCGACCGGCGAAGCTCGGGGCGAGCGCATCGAGGAACGACACGAACACCCGCTCGATCTCGATCTCGCGGAAGTCGCACCCGAGCGCCTCGGCGAGGCGGCGCGCATCGGTGCGCGTCCCCTCGGACGAGAAGCGCGACGGCATCGACACGCAGTGCACGCGCTCGGCGCCGAGCGCCTCGACGGCGACGGCCGCGGTCAGCGCGGAGTCGATGCCGCCGGACACGCCGACGAGCACGTCGTCGAAGCCGTTCTTCGCCACGTAGTCGCCGAGGCCGAGGACGAGCGCCCGGCGCATCTGGTCGAGCTCGTCGGCGAACGGGACGATCTGCGGCCGCGCCTCGTCCGCCTGCTCGCGAGGCGGGCCGAGGTCGATCGTCGCGACCTCGCCGATCGCTCCGCGGTCCTTCGCGAGCGCCCGCCGGCGTGCATCCGTGAGCCGGCGCGCGACGACGGACGAGAGGTCGAGGTCGACGACGAGCACCGCCTCCTCGAAGCCGGGCGCACGCGCGATCACGTCGCCCTCGTCGTCGACGACGCACGAGTGCCCGTCGAAGATGAGCTCGTCCTGCCCGCCGACGGCGTTGCAGAACGCGACGTACGCGTTGTTGTCGCGCGCGCGGGTGCGGAACATCTCCTCGCGCTCGCGGTCCTTGCCGACGTGGAAGGGCGAGGCGGAGACGTTCACGAGCAGCTGCGCGCCGGCGAGCGCGAGATCGGTCGCGGGCGGGCCGGGCTGCCACATGTCCTCGCACACGGTCACCCCGACGAGCGCGTCGCCGTGCTCGAAGAGATAGAGCTCGTTCCCGGGCGCGAAGTAGCGGAACTCGTCGAAGACGCCGTAGTTCGGGAGGAAGCGCTTCTTCACGAGCGCCTTCACCTCGCCGCCGCTGCAGACCGCGCAGGCGTTGACGAGGTCGCGGTCGAGGTGGGGCGTGCCGACGAGGAGGGTCACGCCGCGCGACGCACGCGCGATCTGCTCGAGCGAGCGCTCCGCGGCGCGGATGAAGCCGGGGCGGAGAAGGAGATCCTCCGGCGGATACCCGGTGACCGCGAGCTCGGGGAAGACGACGAGGTCGGCGCCGGCGTCCCGGCCGGCCTCGAGCCGGTCGAGGATGAGCGCGCGGTTGCCGTCGAGGTCGCCGACGGTCGGGTCGATCTGGGCGAGCGCCAGCCTCATTGGTTTGAGACTATCAGGCGAAAACTAGCGGGCGGCCGCGGCGGCGGCGCCGATCTCGTCGAGCGCGTCGGGATTCTCGAGCGTCGACAGGTCGCCGGGATCCTCGCCGAGCGCGCGGGCGCGGACGGCCCGGCGCACGATCTTCGCCGAGCGCGTCTTCGGGAGCGCGCCGACCCACACGACGCGGTCGGGCGCGAACGCCTTCCCGAGCGCGTCCGTCACCGCGCTCGCCACGCGCGCGCCGTCTCGCTCCTCGCCGGTCGGGACGCAGAAGATCCACGCCACCTCGCCCTTCACCGCGTGCGGCACGCCGACGGCGGCGGCCTCCGCGACGAGGCCGCTCGCGATCGCGGCCGATTCGAGCTCGGCGGGCCCGATGCGCTTGCCGGCGATGTTGAGCGTGTCGTCGCTGCGTCCGTGCAGGAACCAGTAGCCGTCCTCGTCGACGGAGGCCCAGTCGCCGTGCGTCCACACGCCCGGGTAGCGGCTCCAGTACGTGTCGAGGTAGCGGGCGTCGTCGCCCCAGATCCCCCTCGTCATCCCGGGCCATGGCCGTTTGCAGACGAGCTCGCCCACCGCGCCGCGGACGGAGTCTCCCTCCGCGTCGAAGACGTCCATGTCCTGCCCGAGCGCGGGGAAGCCGAGCGCGACCGGCTTGACCGGCTCGGTGAGCACGGTCGTCAGGAAGCACGCCCCGACCTCCGTGCCGCCGGAGATGTTCGCGATCGGGACGCGGCCGCCGCCGACGCTCTCGAACAGCCATCGGTACGGCCCCGGGTTCCACGGCTCGCCGGTCGTGCAGAACGTGCGGAGCGTCGAGAGGTCCGCCTGCGGGTCGCCGTGCGGGACGAGCGCGCGCGCCAGGGTGGGCGAGAGACCGAGCATGGTGACGCGCTCCGACTCGACGAGCCTCCACAGCCGGTCGTGCGGCGCGTCCGGCGCGCCTTCGGCGAACACGATCGTCGCGCCGGCGGCTCCCCCGCCGACCACGGTCCACGGCCCCATGATCCAGCCCATGTCGGTCGCGAAGTGGATGCGGTCGCCCCTCTTCACGTCGGTCTGGTAGGCGGTCTCGCGCGCGATGGAGACGAGGAAGCCGCCCTGGACGTGCACGGCGCCTTTCGGCCGGCCCGTCGTCCCCGAGGTGTATGCGAGCAGGTACGGGGTCTCGCTCTCCACCTCGAGCGGGGGAAGCGTCCCCGGCTGCCTGCTCACGATCTCCGGCCACGCGTGCGTCTCGCGGTCCCACGCGATCACCCGGTGGTCGCCGGTCTCCTCGAGGATCGCGCGCATGTCGATTCGCTTGCCTCGGCGCAGCGACCAGTCGGCGCAGATGACGATCTTCGCCTGCGAGTCCTCGAGGCGCGAGGCGATCGCCGGCGCGGCGAAGCCGGAGAAGATCGGCACCTGCACGGCTCCGACGTGCGCGCACGCGTGGGAGGCGATCGCGACGGCGGGGCACATCGGCATGAAGATCCCCACGCGGTCGCCGGGCTCGATCCCGAGCTCGACGAGCGCCTCCGCGAGCTGCGTCACCTGCCGCGAGGCCTCGGCGAAGCTGAGCGACTCGCGCTCCCCGTCCTCGTACAGGCCGACGAGGGCCTCGCGGTCGGAGGCGTGCGCATGCACGCACACGCGCGCGATGTTCAAGGCCCCGCCCACGAACCAGGTCGCCCACTCCGGGCCGCGGGAGAGGTCGACGACCGCGTCCCACGGTGTCGAGAACGCGATGCCGAGATCGTCGATCACCATGGGCCAGAAGCGCTCCGGCTCCTCGACCGAGATGCGGTGGAGCTCGGCGTACCCCTCGGCGCCGAGCCGGCGTGCGAGACGGGTCAGGTTCGCCTGCTCGACGAACGCGGGGGACGGGGCCCAGATGAAGTCGCTCATGCTAGTCTCTACTAACTTAGTGGATGCTAACCGGGAAGGGTGATGGAGTGAAAGCACGCATCTTCGCTGAGGAGAACAAGAAGTGGTGGACGCTCGCGGCCGTCTCGTTCGGGCTGTTCATGATCATGCTCGACAACACGATCGTGAACGTGGCGCTGCCGACGATCCAGCGCTCGCTCCACCTCAGGGTGTCCGAGCTCGAGTGGGTCGTGGCGGGGTACGCACTGACCTTCGGCGCGCTCATGCTGACGGGCGGCAAGCTCGCCGATCTGTTCGGGCGTCGTGCGATGTTCGTCGCCGGCCTCGCCGTCTTCACGCTCTCGTCGCTCGCCTGCGGCCTCGCCGGCGGCGCGAGCCTCCTCATCGCGGCGCGCATCGTCCAGGGCGTCGGCGCCGCGCTCATGAACCCGTCGACGCTCTCGATCATCACGGTCACGTTCCCGCCGAAGCAGCGCGGCACCGCGATCGGCATCTGGGCGGGGGTCTCGGCGCTCGCGCTCGCGATCGGCCCGCTCGCCGGCGGCCTCATCACCGAGCACATCAACTGGAACTGGATCTTCTTCATCAACGTGCCGATCGGCGCGCTCGCGATCGTGGCCGCGTTCGCCTTCATCGAGGAGTCGCGCGACACGTCGGCCGAGCAGCGCCCGGACGCCCCCGGCCTTTTCACGTCCGCGCTCGGCCTCTTCGCGCTGAGCTACGCGCTCATCGAGGCGAACACGTACGGCTGGACATCCGGGCGGATCCTCGCCGCGTTCGTCGTCGCGGCCGTGTCGCTCGCGGGGTTCGTCGCGCTCGAGCGGCGTCAGCGCCTGCCGATGCTCGATCTCAGCCTGTTCCGCAACCGCGGGTTCGCCGGCGCGAACACGGTGATGCTGCTCGTCGGCCTCGCGATGTTCGGCGTGTTCTTCTACGTCTCGCTGTACCTCCAGCAGATCCTGAGGTACTCGCCGGTGAAGGCCGGCGCCTCGTTCCTGCCGTGGACGGTGCTCATCATCCTGCTCGCGCCCTTCGCCGGGCGGCTGTCCGACCGGTTCGGCTCCCGGCCGTTCGTGAGCGGCGGCATGGTCGTGCTCACCGGGTCGCTCTACCTCTTCTCGCGCATGGGTATGCACGAGAGCTTCTGGGGCCTGCTGCCCGCGATGATCCTCGGCGGCGTCGGCATGGGGGTGTCGATGGCGCCGACGACGGCCGCGGCGATGCACTCGGTTCGCGCCGACAAGGCGGGCGTCGGCTCGGCGGTGCTGAACAGCATGCGCCAGATCGGCGGATCGCTCGGCATCGCCGTCATGGGGGCGATCGTCGCGGCGAGCGTCCCGGGCGCCGCCGGCGCCCGGCAGCCGGTGGACTTCCTGAACGGCTTCCACCACGCGCTCGAGACCGGCTCGATCATCACGATCGCGGGCGCGGTCGTGGCCGCTGCGACCCTTCACCACGCACGCAGCCGGCCGCAGCAGCAGCAGGCGGGCGAGCCGGCGTTTCCCGAGGTCGCATGAGCGTCGCTCCCGTCCGCATGGCGGCGGCCGACCGCCGCCGCCATCTGATCGAGACGGCGATCCGCGTCTTCTCGGAGGGGAGCTACCGGGGGACGACGACGGCCGAGATCGCGCGCGCGGCGGGCGTGTCCGAGCCGATCCTCTACCGCCACTTCGCCTCGAAGCGCGACCTCTACCTCGCCGCGCTCGATCACGTGTGGGCGAAGGCGAAGGCGATGTGGGAGGAGGCCCTCCTCGGGTCGCCGTCGGTGGACGCGGGGCTCGCGGACATGGGTCGCGGCCACTTCTCCGTTCACGACTGCAAGTTCCAGCTCGCCGAGCTGTGGGTGCAGGCGCTCGGGGAGGCTGCCGACGACGCCGAGCTCAGGACCTATCTGAAGCGGCATCTGCGCGAGGTGCACGACTTCGTCGCGGGGACGATCCGGCGGGGCCAGGCGGAGGGCTCGCTCCATCCCGGCCGGGACGCGGAGGCGGAGGCGTGGGTGTTCATGGCCGGCGGGCTCCTCGGCATGGTCGGGCGCCGCGTCGGCCTCCTCGGCGACGACGAGGTCGCCCGCATCCGTGCCGCCCGCCTCGAGTGGATGCGCGCATAGGGACCGGGAAAAGAAAAGGCCCCCGCTGCGGCTCGGGGGCCTTTTTCAGGTAGAGGCGCGTACTCCCTGCGTCTTCCGGAGCCCCGGCCCTGCGGCTCGGCCGGGCTATCCAGTGTCGCTGGGTTGCGGCGACGCGCCCCCTGCAAACCCGCCTGGCGTCCGGCTCGGTTGCAAGGTGTACCGCACTATACGTCCGCCCCGGGAGGCAGTCAAGTACCTTGGTCAAGTGATTTTGAGGCACCGGTGGTTCACCGGATCTTTGGCTTGGTTATGCCCTTTTAGGGGGATGGCCGGGGTGGACATCTTGCGTTTCAGTGAAGCGTAGGGTTCACTACCTCTAACGCATGGCACGAGAGACCTCACTCCGCAGCCGAGCCACGTCGTCCGCCCTGCGCCTCGGGGAGCGGCTGCGTCAGCTCCGCGTCGCCGCCGGTCTCACCCAGAGCGACCTCGCCGGCGAGCGCTTCTCCAAGGAGTACGTCTCGCAGATCGAGCGCGGCAAGACCCGGCCGACCACCGAGACGATCGAGTGGCTCGCCGCGCAGCTCGGCTGCGACGCGGGATTCCTCGCGAACGGGGTCGCGACCGACGAGCGCGGGCGGCTCGAAGCCGCTCTCGCCCGCGCGGAGACGATGATCGAGGCGCACCGCAACGAGGAGGCGGCCGGCGAGTACGAGACGCTCGTCCCCGCCGCGCGCGCGACCGGCGTCCCCGAGCTCGAGGTCCGGGCGCTCGTCGGGGCGGGTCGCACGCAGATGCGGCTCGGAGGCCTCCGCCGCGCGCTCGAGCTGCTGAACCTCGCGCGCGGGATCGTCGAGTCCGGCAACTTCTCCGACCTCGAGCGCGCCGAGGTCCTGTACGCGCTCGGTGTCTGCCGCTACCAGCTGAACAGCGTGCAGACCTCCCTCGGCCTCCTGAACGAGGCGCTCGGCATGGCCGAGCGCTCCGGGATGCCCTCCGACTCCCTTCGCTCGAACATCCTGTCCTGGCGCTCGCGCTGCTGGCGCCGCATGCGCGACTATGAAGCCGCCCGCGAGGACATCGAGCGCGCCCTCCAGCTCGCCGAGGACGCCGCCGATCCGCGCACGATCGGCGACGCGTACTTCCAGGCGTCGCTCGTCGCCGACCGCGAGGGCCACTGGATCCTCGCGCGCACGTACGCCGAGCGCGCGCGCGGCGCCTACGAGGCGCTCGCCGACCGGGTGCACGTCGGCCAGCTGACGAACAACCTCGGCGGCCTCAACTTCCTCCTCGGCAAGACCGACGAGGCGGTGGCGCTGCTCAAGGAGGCGTTCGGCATCGCGCTCGAGATCGGCAACGAGGGCGACGCCGGCCGCGCGGTCTCCTCGCTCGCCCAGGTCCATCTCCGCAGCGGCGACAACGTCCAGGCGGAGGAGCAGGCCCGGCACGCGCTGCGCCTTCTCGACGGCCGCGAGGACTATCTCGACGAGATCGGCAGCGCGGAGCTCGTGCTCGGACGCGCGCTGCTCGAGCAGAACCGGCTCGACGAGGCGGAGGCGGCCTTCACCGCCGCCGAGGACAGTCTCGGCCGGCTCAGCTCGGCCAGCCACCGCGCAGCAGCGTGGGTCGCACGTGGCGACCTCGCGGCGCGCCGGGGCGACGACAGGCTTGCAGCCCATCTATACCGCACGGCGGCCGAGGCGCTGCAGGACGTCCGGTTCTAAGGAAGAGAGGGGGTGGACTCGGTGACCAAGGCACGGCTCTTCACGCTTCTCATCGCTGCTGTCATGCTGGCGGCGCTCCTCGCAGGGGTGAAGCACGGCGCGGGCATGAGCGACGGCGGGTACTGGTAGACGCAGACGCGGGACCGCCGTCGCCTGTCGCGCCGCGGTCCCGGGAGCCCTGCGGCTTCTCGGCTTCCTTCCTTCGTTCGGCCTGACGGCAGCCGGACCGATCGACGTTTCCTCGCCGGCCGACGCGGAACGACCGGTGCGTGGATGCACGCTTCGAGCGAACGCGTCGCGCGCTCCACGTCATGCGTGTCGCGAGGCGAGGCGGCGGCACGCGCGTGCTCGCAGAGCTCGGCGTCCTCGGACGCCGTGAAGCGACGCGTGAGGGGGCGCGTCGCTTCCGCGAGGCGCTCGAGGACCTCGGCACGACGTACATCAAGCTCGGGCAGCTCCTGTCGTCGCGCCCCGACCTGCTCCCCGACGTCTACATCGAGGAGCTGAGCCGGCTCGTCGACGAGGTCGCGCCCGAGCCGTTCGCCGCCATCCGCGCGGTCATCGACGAGGACCTGGGCGAGTCCGCCTTCGTCCGCATCGACCCGGAGCCGCTCGCGACCGCGTCGATCGCGCAGACGCACCGCGCCCTTCTCGCGACCGGCCGCGAGGTCGTCGTCAAGGTGCGGCGGCCGGGGATCGAGGAGCAGGTGAGACTCGACCTCGCCCTCCTCCGCCAGAGCGCGCGCATCGCGGCGCGGCGCTCCGACACCGCCGAGCTCCTCCAGCTCGAGGCGCTCGCCGACGAGCTCGAGATCCACCTGCTCGCCGAGCTCGACTTCGTCGAGGAGGCGCACAACACGGAGCTCATCGCCTCCATCCTCGAGCGCTTCCCGGCGCTTCTCGTCCCGGCCGTCGTCCGGCCGCTCGTGAGCGAGCGCGTGCTCGTGCTCGAGCACATCGAAGGCGAGAAGCTGACGGCAGCGCACGGCCTCGCACCCGAGCAGGCCGCGGAGCTCGCGCGCGCCTTCTTCCGCGCCTACGTCTTCCAGGTCGTCGTCGAAGGCGTCTACCACGCCGATCCGCACGCCGGCAACGTGCTGCTCACCCCCGATGGGCGCCTCGCATTGCTCGACTTCGGGCTGCTCGGCCGCGTCGACGAGGATACGCGCCGCGGGCTCTCGCTCCTGCTGCTCGCGGTCGCGCAGAACCGCGCCGACGACGTCGCCGACCTGATGACGGGCCTGTCGCTGACCGATATCCATTCGGACGAGGCGGGCTTCGTCCACGACGTGCGGCGCATGCTCCCGCGCTACCACTGGCGCCCGCTCTCGGGGATCCGCACCGGCGAGGCGCTCGCGAGCCTCCAGCGGCTCGCGCTCGACCACGGCATCCGGCTGCCGACGAGCTTCGCCCTCGTCGGGAAGACGCTCGCCCAGGCGGACACGATCGCGCGGGTGCTCGATCCCGAGCTCGACCCCGTCGAGCTGATCGAGCAGGAGGCCGTCGACGTGATGGTGCTGGAGAGCGCCCGCAGGCTCGAGCCGAACCGCCTCCTCGCGCAGCTCTACACCCAGCTCGATCCGCTCACCCGCATGCCGCGGCGGCTCGGCCACCTCGTCGGGGAGCTCGAGCGCGGGACCCTCACGATCGGCGTCGTCCCGACGGGGCTCGACGACTTCGAGCACAACATGCGCTCGATCGCGAACCGCGTCGGCGCGGCGATCATCATCGCCGCCCTCCTGCTCGCCTCGTCCCTCGTCTTCATGGCGCACCGGGCGGAGTGGCTCGCGATCGCCGGGTTCTCGCTCGCCGCGCTCCTCGGGGTGTTCATGGTGTGGCGCATCGCGCGGACCCCCGGCGAACTGTAAGCTAGGCGAACGCCATTACTTCAAAAAGTGAAGGAAGGAGTCGACATGGGATTGTCGATCGGGGACACCGCACCGGATTTCGAGGCCGAGACCACCGAGGGCCGCATCAGCTTCCACGACTGGATCGGCGATGCATGGACGGTCCTCTTCTCGCATCCGAAGGACTTCACGCCGGTCTGCACGACCGAGCTCGGGTACATGGCGAAGATCAAGCCGGAGTTCGACCGGCGCGGCGTCCGGGTGATCGGCCTGTCGGTCGATCCGGTGGACCGTCACGGCGAGTGGGCGAAGGACATCGAGGAGACGCAGGGCCACGCGCCCAACTACCCGATCATCAGCGATGCGGACTTCAACGTCTCGAAGCTGTACGGGATGCTGCCGGCGAGCACGTCGGGCGACCCGCTCGAGCGGACGCCGGCGGACAACCAGACCGTGCGCAACGTGTTCGTCATCGGCCCGGACAAGAAGGTGAAGCTGATCCTCGTCTACCCGATGACGACGGGTCGCAACTTCGACGAGGTGCTGCGCGTGATCGACTCGCTGCAGCTGACGGCGAACCACAGGGTGTCCACGCCCGCACAGTGGCGGAGCGGCGACGACGTCATCATCAGCGGATCGGTCTCGAACGACGAGGCGCGGGAGATCTTCGGCGAGTGGGACGAGCCGAGGCCGTATATCCGGATCGTGCCTCAGCCGGGAGTGAAGATCCCGCTGTAGCCGTTCAGCGCAGGCTGCCCGCCGAGGTGGGCGTAGAGCACGCGTGAGCCCGGCTCGATGCGGCGCTCCCGGACGAGGTCGATCAGGGCCGCCATCGACTTCCCCTCGTAGACGGGATCGGTCAGGACGCCCTCGAGTCGGGCGCACAGGCGAATCGCCTCGATCGTCTTCGCATCGGGAATGCCGTAGGTTCCGGCGTGCCACTCGTCGAGCAGCACGATCTCGAGCTCGCGCCCGGCGCCGACCGCGTCGGCGGTCGAGCGGGCGATGCGGGTGATCTGATCCCGTGTCTTCTCGACCGTCGCCGAGCCGTCGACGCCGAGGATCGTCCGCTCGCGCGCCTGCAGCGCGAAGCCGGCCACCATGCCGGCCTGCGTCGAGCCGGTGACCGAGCAGACGACGATCGTGTCGAAGAAGAGGCCGAGCTGCGCCTCCTGCTCGGCGACCTCCCGCGCCCAGCCGGCGAAGCCGAGGCCGCCGAGCGGATGGTCGGATGCGCCGGCCGGGATCGCATAGGGCTTCCCGCCGGCGGCCGCCACCGAGTCGAGCGCATCCTGCCAGCTCGGGCGAAAGGCGATGTCGAAGCCGGCGTCGACGATGCGGACGTCGGCGCCCATGATCCGCGACAGCAGGATGTTCCCGACCGTCTCGTAGCCCGGGTCGTCCCAGTCGACCCAGTGCTCCTGCACGAGCACGCAGCCCAACCCAAGGCGCGCGGCGACCGCCGCCACCTGACGGGTGTGATTGGACTGGACGCCCCCGATCGAGACCAGCGTGTCGCAGCCCGTGGCCAGCGCGTCGGCCGCGAGGTACTCGAGCTTGCGCACCTTGTTCCCGCCGTACGCGAGCCCCGAGTTGCAGTCCTCGCGCTTCGTCCAGATCTCGACCTGCCCGCCGAGGTGCTCCGACAGCCGCGGCA
>JAGWRZ010000061.1 GCA_028876365.1 Acidobacteriota bacterium
GCTCAAGGACGAGATCGAGTATCTATCCGTGGACCGGCGCCGCGAGATCGCGGACCGGATCCGCGTGGCCCGCGAGTTCGGCGACATCGCCGAGAACGCCGAGTACGACGCCGCGAAGAACGAGCAGGCCCACCTCGAGGCGCGCATCGCCATGCTCGAGGAGCGTCTTGCGAACGCGCGCGTCGTCACGAAGAAGGAGATCAAGTCCGGCGAGGTCTCCATCGGGACGAAGGTGCGCCTGCGGGACGTCAAGGCCGGCAAGACGGTCGAGTACCACATCGTCGGCTCGGCCGAGGCCGACCCGGCCGCGAACAAGCTCTCGAACGAGTCTCCCGTCGGGAAGGCGATCATGGGCCGCAAGAAGGGCGAGACGGTCGAGGTCGCCGCGCCGCGCGGGAAGATGACGTTCAAGATCATGGATATCAAGGCCGCGTAGGCGGCGCGTCTAGACTCGCGCGGATGACCGCGCCGAAGCACTTCCGCGACCGCGTGGAGATCGCGTCCGTGCGCGCGGAGACGGAGTCGCTCGATAACGGCGCCGCCGCCGCGGCGAAGCGCCGGGTCGCGGGCCGCGTGCTCGGCCGCCGCGACATGGGGAAGCTCGTGTTCCTCGACCTCGTCGATCGTTCCGGGCGGATCCAGCTCCTCTGCCACACCGCGAAGACGGGGGAGGTCGACGTCCATCTCGGCGACATCGTCGGTGCGGCGGGCTCGCCCTCGAAGTCGAAGCGTGGTGAGCCGTCCGTCGACGTCGACGCGATCGAGATCCTCGCGCGGATCCGGACGCCGCTCCCGGATACCTTCCACGGCGTCACCGACACGGAGGCGCGCTACCGGCGCCGCTACCTCGACCTGCTGATGAACGAGGAGTCGCGCCGCGACGCCATCCTGCGCGCGCGCATGGTGACGGCGATCCGCGGCTACCTCGACGCCGAGGGCTTCATCGAGGTGGAGACGCCGATCCTTCAGCCGCGCTACGGCGGCGGATTCGCCGAGCCGTTCGTGACGCGTTCGAATCTCCTGGATCAGGATCTCTATCTGCGGATCGCCGACGAGCTCTATCTGAAGCGGCTCATCGTCGGTGGGCTCGAGAAGGTGTACGAGCTGTCGAAGGACTTCCGGAACGAGAGCTACTCGTACAAGCATTCGCCCGAGTTCACGCAGGTCGAGTGGTACGAGGCGTACGCCGACTACACGGACACGATGGCGCGTTGCGAGACGCTCGTGGACCAGGTCGCGCGTGCGACGATCGGCGGGACGAGGACGACGTTCCGCGGGCACGAGCTCGACCTCGCCAAGCCGTGGGCGCGCGTGAAGTTCGTCGACGCGCTCGAGGAGCACGGCGTCTGGTCGCGCGACGAGGAGGAGCTGCGGGCGAAGCTGGCCGGCGCCGGGGTCGACATCTCCAAGGACCGCACGTGGGGGCAGCTCGTCGACCATGCCTACGCGCACTTCGTCGAGCCGGGCCTGATCCAGCCGACGATCGTCTACGACTGGCCGATCGAGCTGTCCCCGTTCGCCCGAACCACCGACTACGACGCGTCGGTGGTCGAGCGTTTCGAGGCCGTCGTCGCCGGCATGGAGTTCGCGAATGCGTTCAGCGAGCTGAACGACAGCGAGGAGCAGGAGCAGCGCTTCGCCGCGCAGGCGGACGAGCGGGAGGCGGGGGACGCGGAGGCCGAGCCCGGCGACCCGGACTACGTCGAGGCGATGGCCTACGGGATGGCACCGAACAGCGGCATCGGCATCGGCATCGACCGGCTCGCCATGGTGCTCCTCGGCCGCGACGCGATCCGCGACGTCATCCTCTTCCCGCTGCTACGCGAAAAAGGCTGACCTCCGCGTCACGCGTTCCCGGCGGTGTCGTATCGGGGACTGTCCCCGTCACGAGAGAGCGCGGGTTTCGTGACGAAGGCGTGTCGCGGGAGAACGGGGCCTGCCGGCCGCTGAACCGTCACGGAAGTCGTACGACATCCCGTCTTTCTCGTGACGGGGACTGTCCCCGGTAGAGCCCCTAGGCCGCCTGCGCTGCCCGCGTGTGCGCGACGACGTCGCCGAGGATCTCGTCGAGATTCCGTGTCGGCTGCCAACCGATCGCCGCCTTGATCTTCTCGATCGAGGGCTCGCGGTGGAGCACGTCCTCGATCCCGAGGCCGTAGACCTGATCGTGCGGGATGAACTCGAGCTCCGACTGCGAGCCCGTCAGCTCGAGCACCCGCCGCGCGAGGTCGATGATGCGCACGCGCTCGGCCGAGCCGACGTTGAAGATCTCGCCCGAGATGCCCGTCGCGCTCATGAGCCCGTACACGGCGCGGATCGTGTCCTGCACGTGGCAGAACGAGCGGGTCTGCGTCCCGTCGCCGTGGACCTCGAGCGGCTCGCTCGCGACGGCGCGGCCGACGAACCGCGGGATGACCATCCCGTACTGGCCCTGCTGGCGAGGGCCGACCGTGTTGAAGAAGCGCGCGATGACACAGTCGAGGTCGCGCTCGTCGTGGAACCCGAGCGCGAGGAACTCGTCCATCGCCTTCGAGTCCGCGTACAGCCACCGGCGCTCCGTTACGGGCCCGTAGACGCGGCGATCGTCCTCGCGCAGCGGCCGCTCCTCCCGATGGTCGCCGTACACCTCCGAGCTCGACGCGATCAGGACGCGCTTGCCGAACTTCGCGCAGTACTGGAGGACGTTCTCCGATCCCTGCACGTTGGTCACCATCGTGTGCACGGGCTGCTCGACGATGAGCCGGACGCCGACGGCGGCGGCGAGATGGTAGACGACGTCGACGCGGTGGACGAGCTCGCTCACGACCGACTGCGAGAGGATCGAGTCGACGACGAGATGGAAGCGCGGATGGTCGCGCAGTGCGTCGACGTTCCGGTTCTCGCCGGTGGAGAGGTCGTCCAGCGCCCAGACCTCCCAGCCGTCCTCGAGCAGGAGCTCGGAGAGGTGGGAGCCGATGAAGCCGGCGCCACCCGTGATGAGAGCGCTCCCCAAGGCAGGGCGATGGTAGCCACCGGGGCGGAGATAATGAGGACATGAGCCTCCTCTTCGCCTCCGGGTGGCTGAGCACGCACAGGCATCAGTACGAAGCTGCAGCCGCCGCCGTCCTCATCCTGCTGCTCCTTCTCCTCCTGCTCCTGCTGACGATGCGACGCCGAAAGCAGGCGGGGGGCGAGCCGGTCGAGAAGCCGCCGAAGGCCGAGAAGCCGCCGAAAGAGAAGAAGCGGCTCAGGCGCGGCGGCGCGCCCGCCGTGCAGGCGGACGTCGATCAGCGGATCGAGGCCGGCCTGGGACCGACGTTCGAGCGGCTCCGGGCGGAGGAGCAGCGCCTGGATGCCCGGCAGGCCGCGCTCGCCCAGGGCGAGGCGGAGTTCGCGCGGACGGCCGAGGAGCGGGTCGCGGGGCTGACCGAGTGGGAGCAGCGGCTCGCCGCCCGCGAGGCGGCGCTCGCCGAGCAGGAGGCGACCGCCGGTGAGCGGCTCAGCGCCCGCGAGCTCGAGATCGCGCAAAGGGCGGCCGACCTCGCCGCGCGCGAGGCGACCCACGCGAGGCACCTCCAGGTCCCCGGGTCCACGCCTGCGCCCTCGCCCGCAGCCGATCTCGAAGCTGCACGCGAGATCGAGGAGCGGGAGCGCGGCGTCGAGGCGCGCGCTGCCGCCCTCTCACAGCGCGAGCTGGAGCTCATGCGGCGCTCGGCCGAGCTCGCCGTGCGGGAGCGCGAGGCGGCCGCGGCACCGCCTCCTCCGTCGCCCGCCGCGCCTCCTCCGCCGCCCGCCGCGCCTCCTCCGCCGCCCCCCGCGCCCGTCTTCGCCCCGCCGCCCGACC
>JAGWRZ010000062.1 GCA_028876365.1 Acidobacteriota bacterium
GGCGAGTACCCGAGCGCGCGGTGGATCGTCATCGCGTCGTGGCCCGTGAGGTCGCGCATGCGCCGCGCCGCCTTCCCCGTCGGCGCGCACAGGAGGACGCGCATACGCGCGCGCCGCGCGATCTCGACGATCGCCCGCTGCGTGTGCGTCTTCCCCGCGCCCGGGAGGCCCGTGAGGAGGACGAGCGGGCGCGTGCGCACGAGCTCGACCACCGCCCACTGCTCGTCGGACACAGCGACCGCGGGCCGGTCGGGCGCCTCGAAGAGCGGTTCCGGCTCGCGCACGCGCTCGGCGACGAGCCGGGCGAGGCGACGCTCGGTCTCCCAGAGCTCCGTGCGGTAGATGCGGTTCCCCTCGACAACCGCCTCCGCCTCGGCGACGAGCGCCCGCACCGCCGACTCGAGCGGCTCGATCTCGGAGATCTCGAGCAGCGTGCCGGCGCGCGGCCACAGCTCGGCGAGCGGCAGGAAGGTGTTGCCGTCCGCCTCCGCCTCCTCGAGGGCGAAGCGGAGGCCGGCGCGGAGGCGCTGCGGGTCGTCGAGCTCGATGCCGAGCGACCGCGCGATCCGGTCGGCGGTCTTGAAGCCGACACGCGGCAGCTCGATCAGCCGGTACGGGTCGTGCGTCAGGACCTCGACGACGCCGTCGCCGTACTCGCGGACGAGCCTGCCCGCGAGGCCGGCCGGGATGCCGTGGCCGAAGAGGAACGTCTCGACCTCGCGGATCGTCGCCACCTGCCGCCACGCGGCGATCGCGCGCTCGACGCTGCGCCGCGAGACGGCGCGCCCTGCCTTCGTGCGCACTTCGCGCAACCGCTCGGGATCGTCGTCGAGCTCGCGGAAGACGCCCGCCGCGCCGAAATGGTCGACGATCGCGCGCGCGAAGGTCGGCCCGATCCCGGCCACGCGCGTGCGCAGCCAGAGCGCGACGCCGTCGGCGGTCTTCGGGAGCGCCGAGCGGAACGTCTCCACCTGGAACTGGGGCCCGTAGCGGGCGTGCTCGGTGTAGGCGCCCGCGACGACGAGCTGGTCGCCCGCGCCGACGTGCCCGAGGGGGCCGGCGAGCGTCACCGCCTCGCCGTCGGCGCTCTCGCCGAGGGTCGCGGACCAGACGGCGAACGCGAGATCGGGCGAGAGGTAGCGCGGGCCGGAGGCGGACAGGGTCACCTCGATCTCCAGCTCGGCCACGATTCCGACGATAACGGGGGGACCGTGTCCCGTTTGCTCGGAATCCCAAGCCTCGTCGTCGTCCTCGCCGTTGGCGGCTACCTCATGACGAAGCAGATGCAGTCGGGCGGCCCCGCCTCGCCGCCCGTCCGGCAGGCGGTCACCCAGGCGCAGGGGAACGTCGCCGCCACGAACTTCGCCGGCGCCGCCGACGCGATGCAGGCCTTCTACACGCAGAACGCGACGTATCTGGGCGCGACCCTCCCGCCCGGGTCGGGCGTCATCCTCGTGCGCGCCGACGCGACCTCGTACTGCCTCCAGACGCCTGCGGGCGACGAGCACGAGGACGGCCCCGGCGGCACCGCGCAGCCCGGCGCCTGCTGACCGCGCCCCCGGGCTCGGCGCAGGTTTCCCGGCGCCGGCGGGATCTCAGCGGGCATGGAGCAGGTTGCCGCACTGGTGGGGACCCGGGCGGAGGCGGAGTGGCTCTGGAGCCGCATCGTCGGCGCGCGCATCGAGGAAGAGCCGCTGCGCGTCGTCGCCACCGGCGTCCCCCAGGGCTCGGCGCGGCTGATCGAGGCGGTCGAGCTCGGACGCGCCCTCCGCGTCCTGCGCGACGCGCGCCTCGCGCTTGACAGCGCCCGCGCCGTTTGAGAGATTGCCGTCTGCCAAGTCCCTGTGGGCCCTCGGGTTCACGGGGACTAGGCATTTTCAGGGGCTGTTCTCGGTCGGACGCGCGCGTCGCTCGTCACGGCGTCGCGGTGGCGAACTCGATCTCGAGGTTGTACGGCTGCGGCGGAGCGACTCCCGTCCACGTCATGTACGCGGTCGTGTTCGTGGACGCGATGCCGTTGTAATCGCCGATGAACGGCCGGAAGCTCGAACCCGACGGGACGCCCCACTGCGACGGGTCGTAGCCGGCCGGGGTCACGCGCGCGGTCTGCCAGGTGTGGCCGCCGTCCGAGCTCGTGGCGTACGTCAGGTCGACGAGGGAGTTGCCGGAGTAGCTCCGGTCCCAGTACGACGCGTCCAGGCGCCCGTTCGGCGCCGCCGACAGCTCGCCCATGAACTGGTCGCCCGCGGCGGCCGGCAGCTGGGTGGAGAAGTCGAGCGACAGGTCGGGCTTGAGCGAGTACAGATACATCTGGGCGTACGGCCCGCGGATGTCGGAGATCAGGACGTCGAGCCGGTTGTGGACGTTGTCGAAGGCCGGCGCCGGGTACGAGCCGCCCGCGCGGAACTGTCCGCCGGAGATGTTGAAGCAGTACGGCGGGTACACGCAGACCGGGTTCGTCAGCGTCGCGAACTGGACGGGCGCGCTCCAGGTGAGGCCGCCGTCCGTCGACTTCGACGCGTAGAGGACGGTCTGCCCCTTGCCTCCGTTGACGCCGTTGTCGAAGACGAGGTACGCGTTGCCCGACGCATCGGTGACGACGCGCTGGTCCTGGTTGTTCTTCACGTTCCCGGCGGTCACCTTGTCGACCGTCCACGTCGCTCCCTGATCGTGCGAGACGGCGACGTAGACGGGCGAGTGCGTGCCCTGGACGCCGCTGAACTCGGCCCACGTCACATAGACGTAGCCGTTCGTCGGGTCGACGTGGATGTTCTCGTGGTCGGCGAACTTGCCGTTCGAGCCGGAGCTCGTCCCGTTCCCCTGGAACGTCGAGACCTGCGAGAGCCCCGTCCGCCGCCAGGTGAAGCCGCCGTCCGTCGACGTGTTCATGAGCAGCGCGATGTCGTACGGCGAGGTGAAGTCGAATGCCTGGCAGACGTAGTACGCGATCTTGCCGTCGGGGCTGAACGCGATCGTCGGGTCGCCGCCCGCGTCGTAGGCGCCGGTCCCCGGCACGCTCGGGTCGTTCGTGTACTTCGTGATGCCCGGGAGGAAGCCGTTCGGCAGCGTCGGGGTCCACGTCCTGCCGCCGTCGGCCGTCGTGTTGACCGCGCACCCGTCGTTGTAGTTCCAGTCGTTCGCCCCCGTGATCATGTCGGCGGGGTTCGCCGGGTTGACGGCGATCGGCGTCTCGTTCTGCGAGAGCTGGTCTCCGCCTCCGGCGCTCACGTCGACGACGGGGGAGACGGTGATCTTCCCTCCGCCCGCCGCGGCGGGGCCGACGAGGACGAGGAGCGCGACGAGGACGACGGCGAATCTGCGCACGATGAACCCCCTGACGAGGACTGACGACGGCGGACCCTGAGACTGCGGGACCCTAATACTCAGAGCACGAGCTCCGCCACGACCCGGAGCGCCTCCGGCTGGGGCGAGCCGACGATGAGCGTCGTCACCGGCGTCTCCCTCCAGGCCGCCAGCCGGTCCGCGATCCGCTCCTTCGGCCCGACGAGCGCGACCGCGTCGACGAGCTCGTCGGGCACGGCGGCGATCGCCTCCCGCTGGTTTCCGCCGAGATAGAGGTCCTGGATGCGCTCGGCGGCGTCCTCCCAGCCGTAGCGGCGCGCGAGCGCGTTGTAGAAGTTCCGGCCCTTCGCGCCCATGCCGCCGATGTAGAGGGCGAGGTGCGGCTTGAGGGAGTCGCGCAGCGCCTGCACGTCGTCGCCGACGAGGACGTTCGCGGTCGCGGCGACCTGGAAGCCCGCCGGCGGAGGGGGAAACGCCCCGGCGAAGCGCTCCGGGTCGACGAAGATCGGCAGCCAGCCGTCGGCGATCTCGTAGGCGAGCGCGACGTTCTTCGGGCCGATCGCGGCCAAATAGATCGGGATGTCGGCGCGCAGCGGGCGCAGCATCAGCCTCAGCGGCTTCCCGAGGCCGGTCGCCCCCGGGCCGTCGTAGGGGATGCGGTAGTGGTCGCCCTCGTGCTCGACCACCTCGCGGCGGAGCGCGGAGCGCACGATCTCGACGTACTCGCGCGTCTTGCCGAGCGGCTTCCCCCACGGCTGGCCGTGCCAGCCCTCGACCACCTGGGGCCCCGACGTCCCGAGGCCGAGGATGAACCGTCCTCCCGACATGAGGTCGAGCGTCGCCGCCGTCATCGCGGTGTTCGCCGGCGTCCGCCCGGGGATCTGGAGGATCGCCGAGCCCACCTTGATGCGGCTCGTGCTCGCCGCCATCCACGCGAGCACGGTGACGGCGTCGGTGCCCCACGCCTCCGCGGCCCAGACGGAGTCGTATCCGAGGCGCTCGGCCTCGTGGACGAGCGGCGCGAGCGAGGCCGGATTCGTCCCCGGCGCGGCGTAGCCGATGTTCAGGCCCAGCTTCATTAGGCTGACTCTATGGCGCATCCCGAGCTGGCACGGGAGCAGGCGTACGTCGACCACGCGTATGCCTGCCTCGAGAGGATGCGCGCGACGCTCGAGGGCGCGCAGGACCGTGCGGCCACCGAGTTCGCCGCCGTGGCGATGGAGGCGTGGCTCAAGCGGCGGCACAAGACCTTCCAGGACGCCGAGCGGGGCCTCTGCTTCGGCCGCCTGACCCTGGACGGGGCGCTTCGCCCGCTGTACATCGGCCGCCGCTGGGTGCACGACGACGCCCACGAGGCGCTCGTCGTCAACTGGCAGGCGCCGGCTGCGCGGCCGTTCTACACGGCGACGCCGGCCGACCCCCAGCGCGTCACCCAGCGCAGGCGGTTCCGCACCGAGGGCAGGACGCTCGTCGACATCTCGGACGAGTCGCTCGACGGCACGGCCGTCGAGGGCGCGACCGTGAGCGACTTCCTGCTCGAGGAGCTCGAGCGCCGCCGCGAGGGGCGCATGCGCGACATCGTCGCCACCATCCAGTCGGATCAGTACCGGCTCATCACGGCCGAGCCGGAGGGCGCGCTCGTCGTCCAGGGCGGCCCGGGCACCGGCAAGACCGCCGTCGGTCTCCATCGCGCGTCGTGGCTCCTCTTCACGCATCGCGAGCAGCTGCGCCGGGTGCTCGTCGTCGGGCCGAACCCGACGTTCATGGACTACGTCTCGCACGTGCTGCCGGCGCTCGGCGAGGAGGCGGTCGAGCAGCGCGCCGTGTCGGAGCTCCTCGACGGGATCGCCGTCGACCGCGCCGACGCCGCCGACGTCGCGGCGCTCAAGGCGGACCCGCGGCTGAGCGAGGTCGTGCAGCGCGCGGTCGAGCTGTGGGTGCGGCCCGCGCCGGAGGAGCTCGTCCTCTACCTCGACGGCTTCTTCGTATCGGTGAAGCAGCGCGAGGTCGCCGAGCTGCTCGACGCGGCGCTCGATGCAGGGCTCGCGCTCGGCCCGGCGCGCGAGCGCTTTCGCATGGCATTGCTCCGCCGCTTCTACGAGCGCTACGGCGAGCTGCTCGGCCCGCAGGCGTTCCGCAGCTTCGACGATCTCGAGCGCGCGCTCCGCCGGAACGGCTTCCTCGCGAAGTACCTCGATCGCGTGCTCCCGTTGCCGCGGCCGGAGAAGCTCGTGGCGCGCATCCTCACCTCGCCGAGCGCGCTCGCGGAGGCGGCCGGCGGGCTTCTCGACCGCGACGAGCAGAAGCTCCTGCTGCGCGACCGGCCGCGCCGAGCGTCGGAGCTGCGCTGGAGCGACCACGATCTGCCGCTGCTCGACGTCGCGCGCGCGCTCGTCGAGGGCGCGCCGCGCGCCTACGGGCACGTGATCGTCGACGAGGCGCAGGATCTCTCGCCGATGCAGCTCCTGATGGTCTCGCGGCGCGCGGTCGACGGGTCGCTGACCATGCTCGGCGACGTCGCGCAGGCGACCGGCCCGGTGACGTACGGCCGCTGGCAGGAGCTCGAGCCGTTCCTCCCGGCGGAGACGGAGGTGCGGATCGAGGAGCTCCGGCACGCATACCGCGTGCCCGCCGAGATCATGGAGCTCGCGCTGCCGCTGCTCGACCGCATCGCCCCCGACGTCGAGCCGCCGCTCGCCTACCGGCACGGCGGGGCGCCGCCGAGGCTCGTGCGGGTCGCCGAGGACGAGCTGCTCGCAGCCGCCGCCCGCGAGGCGGCTGCGTTCGACGACGGCCTCCTCGCGGTCATCGGCCCGCGCTCGCTCGTCGAGGCCGCGGTGCTCGACGAGACGTACGTGCTGACCCCGCCCCAGGCGAAGGGCCTCGAGTTCGACCACGTCGTCGTCGTCGAGCCCGCGCTCATCGTGGAGGAGGGCGGCGAGCGCGGCCTGCGCGAGCTGTACGTCGCGCTGACGCGGCCGACGAAGACCCTCGTCGTCGTCCACTCGCGGGAATGGGAATGAAGTACTGGGAGGACTTTCCGGCGGACGGCCGGTGGGTCGTGCACGGCGAGCACGAGCTGAGCGCCGACGAGATCGTCCGCTTCGCGCGCGAGTTCGACCCGCAGCCGTTCCACGTCGACCCGGAGGTGGAGGGCCCGTACGACGGCCTGATCGCGAGCGGGTGGCACACGGCGTCGCTGTACATGGGGATGTACGTGCGCGACGTCCTGCTCGACAGCGCGAGCATGGGCTCGCCCGGTGTCGAGGAGCTGCGCTGGCTCGCGCCCGTGCGCCCCGGCGACGTCCTGACCGGGCGCAGTCGCGTGGTCGACGCCTGGATCAGCGAGCGCGATCCACGCCGTGGCACGATCGTCGGCGAGCACGAGCTCGTCAACCAACGCGGAGAGGTCGTGATGCGCATGCGCGCGAGGGGATTCATCGCCCGGAGGCCCGCCTGATGCGGCTGCGGTCGCTCGGGGCGGAGGGCCCGGTCGTCACCGTCGTCGGCCTCGGCACGAACAACTTCGGCGGGCGCATCGACTACGAGCAGTCGAAGGCCGTCGTCGACGAGGCGATCGAGCAGGGCATCACGCTTCTCGACACGGCCGACATCTATTCCCAGGGCACGAGCGAGGAGTACATCGGGCGCGCGCTCGAGGGGCGCCGCGACGCCGTCTTCGTGGCGACGAAGTTCGGGAAGCCGATGGACGAGAACCCGTCCGATGCGCGCGGCTCGCGCGCGTACGTGCGCTGGGCGGTGGAGGGATCGCTTCGTCGCCTGCGCACCGACTACATCGACGTGTACCAGATGCACGAGCCGGACCCGAGCACGCCGGTCGAGGAGACGCTCGGCGTCCTCGACGAGCTCGTGCGAGAGGGCAAGGTGCGGTGGATCGGCTCCTCCAACTTCTCGCCGGAGCAGGTCGAGGAGGCCGACGCGCTCGCGCGCGACCGTGGGCTGACGCGCTTCGTCGCCGCGCAGAACGAGGTCAGCCTCGTCGAGCGCGAGGCGGAGGACGAGCTCCTGCCCCTGTGCGACGCCCTCGGCATCGGCATGCTGCCGTACTTCCCGCTCGCGAGCGGGCTGCTGACGGGCAAGCATCCCGTCGGCCGGGTCCCGACCGAGGGCCGTCTCTCGGGCCGCGACGTCCCCGCCGAGCGATGGGCGAAGGTCGAGGCGCTGCAGCGCTACGCGGACGAGCGGGGCGTCACGCTTCTCGACGTCGCCATCGGCGGACTGCTCGCGCTGCCGGCGATCGTGTCGGTCATCGCCGGCGCGACGAAGCCCGAGCAGGTGCGCGCGAATGCGAAAGCGGGATCGTGGGAGCCGAAGCAGAACGACGTGGCGGCGCTCCGCGCGTTGCGCTAGCCGCGGACGCCGAGCTCGTCCGCGCGCTCTTTCGCGAGTACGCGGAGTCGCTCGGCGTCGACCTCTCCTTCCAGGGGTTCGAGGAGGAGATCGCACGGCTGCCCGGCGGTTACGACGTCGTGCTCCTCGCCGGCACGGATGGATGCGTCGGCGTGCGCCGCTTCGACGGCGACGTGTGCGAGATGAAGCGGCTGTACGTGCGGCCGGCCGCCCGCGGGAGCGGTCTCGGCCGGACGCTCGCGGCCGCGGCGGTCGAGCGCGCGCGCGCGCTCGGCTATCGCGCGATGCGCCTCGACACGATGCCGGCGATGGAGTCGGCGCAGGGGCTGTACGCGTCCCTCGGCTTCGTCGAGATTCCGCCCTACCGGCACAACCCGGTCGCGGGCACGCGGTTCATGGAATTGCGGCTCTGACGACGCGGATCAGGCGCTTCCGCTCGGCCGGGAGGTAGAAGCCGAGCAACGCGAGCGCGAGCGGGTAGGCGAGGACGAGGAGAAACGACGGGGCGAGCGGCAGATGCGGCGCACGCGCCGCGATCGTGAGCCCGACGCCGACGCCGACGGCGATGACGACCCGGCGCCACTGGTAGCTCACCGGATAGACGTGCTGTGCATACCAGGTCATGCCGATGAAGAGGACGACGTACGCGGCCGCCGTCGAGATCGCCGCTCCCACCATCCCGTACGCGGGGATGAGCCAGAAGTTCAGGCCGACGTTGACGGCGGCGCCCGTGCCGGTCACCACCCAGTTGAGCTGGGTCTTCCGTGCGCGCCCGCTGCCGATGGCGAGCACGGTGTAGCCCGCGTAGACCGCGCCGGCGAACGCGAGCAACGCGATCCCCTTCTCCGCGCGGTAGTAGCTGTGCCGCGACGTGAGCAGGTGGACCCACCACGGCGCGAGCGCCCCGAGCGCGAGCGCGACCCATGACGCGAACGCCAGGAGATACGTGAGGACGAAGGCGTACGTTCGCCGGGCGTCGCGATCGTCCTCGATCGAGTAGGCGAACGCGGGCCAGGCGGTGCGGAACGCGACCATGACGAAGGTGAGGATGGACGCGATCTTGATCGCGACCGAATAGACCCCGACCTCGGCGAGGTTCTTGTACCAGACGATGAACTCGCGGTCGATGAAGTTGATCGCCCAGAGGGCGAGCGCAGACGGGACGAGCGGCATGCCGAAGTGCTGCATCTTCCGGAAGAGCGAGCGGTCGAACTCAAGGCCGAGCTGCTCGCGCCGGTACGCGACGAGCGCGACGTAGACGGCGAGCGTCCCGGTGAAGTTGCCGACGACGAGCCCGACCGCTCCCCAGTGCGCGACGGCGACGAAGACCACCATCGCGGCGACGGTGATGAGCACGTTGCAGACACTCGCGACCGCATACTGCGTCGACCGCTCCTCGACCCGGAAGAGCGCCGTCAGCTGCTGGTAGTTCGTCTGCGCCCACAGGCCGACGGCGCCCGCCTGGACGAGCGTCGCATGGTCCGAGTGGAGGAGCCAGTGGCTGAGCGGGCCGGCGAAGACGAGCCCGAGCACGAGCCCGAGCGTCGACATCCCCATCGTGAACCAGAACGAGGTGCGGACGACGGTGAGCTTCTCCGGTCTCTCCTTCGCGTCGAAGTAGAAGCGGAAGAACGCGCTCGAGATCCCGAGCTGGAGGACGATGGCGAGGACCGCGGTCGCCGCCGTGATCGTCTCCACCTGGCCGTAGGCGTTCGGTGGCAGGTAGTGCGTGTACAGCGGCAGGAGCAGCGTCGCGAGGATGCGCGACACGAGGCCTCCGAGCCCGTAGACGACGGAGTGCCGGCCGAGCCGTTTGAGCTCGTGTCCAAGTCTCACGCCGCGGGCCGCCTTCGGCTCCCCCCCGGCGGAGCCGGGCTCCGCCGAAGGCTGACGACTCGAGGAGATCTCACCGGAGGCCAGCGTAGAGGTCGAGCAGACGATCGGCGACGACCGACAGGTCGTGCACGTGCTCGACGTACGCCCGGCCGGCGGCGCCGATCCGGCGGAGCTCGGCCGGACGGGACACGAGGTCATGCAGCACGTCGGGGAGCGTCTCCTTCGTCGCGTGGACGATCGGCACCTCGATCCCGAAAGCCTCTTCGGTCCGCTGCTTCGCCTCCTCGTGCAGGAAGGCGACGACCGGCTTCCCGAGCGCCATCGCCTCGATCGCGAACATCCCGTACCAGCCCGCGTTCAGCTGGTCGACGACGAGGTCGGCCTCGCGGTAGCGCTCGAACGCGGCTCGGTGGTCGACGCCCTCGACGAGCATGAGGTTGAGCCCGAGCTTCTCGGCCGCTGCGACGACCTCGTCCGTCCCTTTCCGCGAGCGCGACGACGGCGCGTGGAGGACGACCGGGTGGTCGTGGTCCTTCGGTGGCGACGGCTCGATCGAGGCGACGTCGATGCCCGGCGGGATGACGTGCGCGTCGGGGACCCAGCGGATGGCGTCGTACGAGCCGATCACGACCGCTCCGGCGCGCTTCGCCCATTTCAGGTCGTCCGGCGGGCGCCCGCGGATGTCGGAGCCGAGGAAGTGCATCACCGACCGCTTCCGCATCGCCCGCAGAAGCGGGAACTGGAACATCTTGGGGACGAGCGTGAGGCCGAAGTAGAAGTGGAAGATGTCGGTCTGCGGGGCGAGCCGGGCGAACGCGCGCCATTGGGTCAGCTGCTGGCGGAGAAGGCCGCCCTTTCGCCGGAGGTCGACGTCCGCCTCGGGATGCAGGCGGTAGCGGTTGAAGACGACGAGCTGCGCGTCGACGCCGCGGGCGCGCAGCGCCTGCACGTTCGCCCACGGGATCCCCGCCGTGTTCACCGGGCAGTGCGTGACGCGGAGCCCCCGTTCCACTCCCGGGACGGTAACGCGCGCAAATGACGACGGTCACGTCACATGCGGTTCCCTACACTCGACATTCAGCCCCGGGTGGGTGGGGGTTTGGGACGGGAAGCGCCTCCCGGGGCTCCTAGGCGTCCCACTCGACCTGGTCGAAGTAGCGGAGCGCCGTCCGTCCCGGGCGCACCCGTGAGCGAAGCGCGGCGAGCTCCTCGTCCGAGATCTCGCCGAGCGCGCGCTTGACGCCGAGCCACGGAAGGTTGAGGTCCTCCTGGTAGACGATCGTCGAGATGCGGGGGTTGACCTCGATCACGTGGCCCCCGACGAGCTGGATGTTGAAGAACCAGTCGATCGCGAGCTCTTCGACGATGCGGCCGGCGATCTCCATCAGCCTCTCGTCGCGCAGGGTGACGAAGTACATCGCGAGCCCGGCGCGCATCGACTCGCGGGTCTTCGGATGGCCGAGCACGATGCGCTCGCCGTCGGCGATCCCGTCGACGGTGCGCTCGCCGCCGGTCGCGAGCTCCATCACGAGCAGCTCCGTGCCGCCCCGCTCCGGCAGGAGCTCGAGCGCCTCCTCGAGGCGCATCGCCACCGAGCCGGGACGCTCGTGCAGGAGCTGGCGCGCGCGGTCGACCGTCGAGTCGAGGATGCGGAAGCCGCGCGAGCCGGAGGAGAACACCGGCTTGAAGCAGACGGGGCGCTCGGGATAGCCGAGCTCGCGCTCCGCGGTCTCCACCTCGCGGGCGCCGGACACGCGCCGGAACTCGATGGTCGGGACGCCGATGCGCTGGAGCAGCGCATACGTCTCGGCCTTGTCGTTGGAGCGGCGCACCGTCTCGGCCGACGACACGAGGACCGGGACCGGGAAGCGCTCCCGCGCGGCCGCGAGCCCAGGCAGGTCGAACGACGATTGCGGCAGGACGACGTCGACCCCCTCGCGCTCGACGAGCCCGAGCACGGCGTCCGCATAGCCGGGGTCCGATCCCGGCGGAACGACGTGGAACGCGTCGCACAGATGCCTGCCGATCGATCGCTCCGCCATGTCGACGCCGACGATGCGAACCTCGCGCTCGCCGTTCTGCCGCAGTCCGCGGATCAGAGCCGCAGCGCCGGGGGCGCCCGCGGCCGTGATGAGGACGGTCGTCACGTCATGTCGATTCGGTCGTCGATCAGCGCCTCAACCCATTCCTCGCGCTTCGCGTCGAGCATCGACTCCATCGCCTCGCGCATCGTCGATCCCTCGTACACCCAGATCTCGGGATGGACGAGGATCTGGAGCCACTCGAACCCGCCGTGCGCGAGCTCGTCGTGCGGGCAGCCTTCGCGCCAGTGTGCGTTCGAGTCCGAGCGGTATTGCCCTCGGACGAACCACGGCGGCTGCATGACGTTCATCGCGCCCGCGATCGGCTGCGACATGTACTCCGGGTCGGGGTTGTGCCAGGCGACGACGGGATCGAAGCGCTCGTCGAGCCGCGCGTTCGGATGCACGGCGTGGAGCCCCACAGCGTGGCCGAGCTCGCGCAGGCCGCGGACGGTGTCGCGGCCGATGTGCGCGTCGAGGTTGTAGAAGTGACTCTCGGTCATGAGGAAGTACGTCGCGCTCACCCCGGCGTCGTTCTCGAGCTCCGCCATCGCGAGCGCAGCCTCGAGCGAGAGGTCGACGTCGTGCCGGAGGAAGACGTCGCCCGTGCGCGGCTCGTGGTCGAAGCTCGCCCACCGGTAGCCGCCCGCCTCCACCGCGTCGAGCAGCTCGCGGTAGTGCGCTAGATCGAACGTGCAAGCAGCCACTGGAACGTGGCCTCCCCCTCCGGCTCCGTGAAGGTGACGAGCTCGTCGCGTATGAGCTCGAATCCCGCCTCCCGAACGATCCGCGCGTTCGTTTCGGGGGGGTAGCTCGAGAAGAACATCGTCGTGCCGAGCCACCGGCCCGTCCAGGCAGGAGTGTCCGAGGCCCCGAACGCGCTCATCAGCAGGCCGCCGGGAACGAGCCAGCGGCGGATCTTGGCCAGCAGGCAGGGCAGACGCTCTCGTGGAACGTGATTGAAGGCGTAGAAGGAAACGCATGCCTCGCAGACCGCATCGGGCAGCTCGAGCTCGAGGAAGTCCGTCTCGAGCACGTCGACTCCCTCCGCGCGGGCGA
>JAGWRZ010000007.1 GCA_028876365.1 Acidobacteriota bacterium
ACGTAATCGTTCAAGACGGTGTAGATGTCCCTCGGACGGGGGGGGTTGTCGAGATCGAGCTGGGTCGGGGAGGTGAGCTCCTCGTCGATGATCTCGTTGCAGAGATCGATGCACTCGTCGCAGATGTAGACGCCGGGGCCGGCGATCAGCTTCTTGACCTGACGCTGGCTCTTTCCGCAGAAGCTGCAGAGGAGCTGCTCGTTGCCTTCGCTGGCTCTGGCCATGGAGTCTCGTTGTACCTCGGATCGGGGGTTTCGTCTACCGGTGGGCGACCACGTTGTCGACCAGGCCGTAGTCCTTGGCCTCGTCCGCGGTCATGTAGTAGTCGCGCTCCATGTCCTTCGAGACCTTGTCGACCGGCTGATTCGCGTGCTGGGCGATGATCTCCTCCAGGCGGCGCTTGAGATTGATCGTCTCCCGCGCCTGGATCTCGATATCGGTGCCCTGGCCCTGGAACCCGCCGCTCACCTGGTGGATGAGGATCTTGGAGTTCGGCAGCGCAGCGCGCTTTCCCTCCTGGCCGGCCGCGAGAAGGAGCGCCCCCATCGACATGGCGATGCCGACGCAGGTGGTCGCCACCTCGCAGCGGATGAACTGCATCGTGTCGTAGATCGCCAGGCCCGCGTACACGCTTCCGCCGGGCGAGTTGATGTACAGCTGGATGTCCTTGTCGGGGTCCTCGGACTCGAGATGGATCATCTGCGCGACGACGAGGTTCGCGACGACGTCGTCGATCGGCGTCCCGAGAAAGATGATGCGCTCGTTCAGGAGCCGCGAGTAGATGTCGAAGAAACGCTCGCCGCGCGAGGTCTGTTCGATGACTGACGGAATGACGAGATTCGACGGGTTCATGTGTGGCTCCTCAGCTTCCCGGGGTCCAGAGTTTCGCTTCGGTGTCGGGCTTTTCCTTGTCGGGCGTCCAGATCGCCTCGCGCGCCTGGGCGAGCTCGCGCGGGATGCGCTTCACCTGGGAGGCGACGCGGTCGAGCGTCTTGCGCATGCGCAGGCTGTCCCGGTCGCGCTCCCAGAGCTCGGTTCCCCTGAGCTCCTCGATCGCCTCGTCGGCGTCGTCGAAGCGCTCGCGCAACCAGTCCGCGAGCTCGTCGTCGCTGACCTCGACGCCGAGCCGGTCGGCGGCCGCCTCGAGCACGAGCTCCCGCGCCACGGAGCGCTCCGCCTCGGCGCGCAGCCGGGCGAGCAGGTCGTCCGGCGACTGGCCGGTCATCGTCAGATACGTCTCGAGCGCAACCCCGCGCGCCTCGACCTGGCGGGCGAGGCCGCGCAGCAGCTCGCGCGTGCGCGCCTCGACGAGCGGCCCCGACGCGTTCACCTTCGACGCCTGCACGAGCGCGTCGGCGACATCGGAGCGGAACTGCGCGTCGACCTCCTCCTCGATCTGCTCGCGCAGGTGCGACTCGACGTCGGCGCGCAGCTCCGCGAACGTGTCGAACTCGCTCGCGGCACGGGCCAACTCGTCGTCGAGCGGCGGCAGCACCTTCTCCTTGATCTCCTTCACGGTGACGGCGACGCTCTGCTTCGTCCCGTCGGCGAGCTCGAACTCGAGATCCTTCGTGTCACCGGCGTTCATGCCGACGAGGCCCCGCTCGATCTCCTCGACGACGGCGCCGCGCCCGAGCTCGACGACGTAGTCGCGGCGCGTTCCGCCGCCCTCCGCCGAGACCATGTCGACGACGACGGTGTCCTCCGGGCCGACCGCGCGGCCCTCGACCGGGACGAGCTCGGCGATCGTCGCACGGAGCGCATCGAGCTCGCGCTCGACGAGCTCGTCCGGGACCTCCGGCTCGTAGGCGCCCACCTCGAGCGTCGCCCAGTCGGCGACCTCCGGCTTCGCCTGCACGGTGACGGTGGCGGTGAAATGCCAGTCCTGGTCATCCGAGCCCGGCAGCTCGAAGTCGTACTCGGGCTGCTCGACCGGGCGAAGCCGCGACTGCGCGGCGGCGTTCCAGAACCAGCCGCCGATGTGGGTGTCGACCGCCTCCGCCATCACGCGCTCGCGGCCGAGCTTCTGGACGAGGACGTTGCGCGGCACCTTCCCCTTGCGAAACCCCGGGATCTTCGCGCTCTTCGCGAGATCCGACGCGGCATGCTCGACCGCGTGGTGGACGTCGTGCGACGGCACCTGCACGGTCAGCCTCACCCGGTTCTCGGCCAGCTCCTCGACCTGGGTCTGCACCCGGTCATTCAAGCAGAGGGTCTATAGGCTGCGACCCCGGCATGCGCCTGTTCATCCTCACTCGGCACGCCGCCACGACGCTCAACGTCGAACGCCGGATCAACGGCGATCCGGCCGTCCCCGTACCGCTGACCGCCGAGGGACGAGCCGACGCGATGCGGCTCGGCCGCCAGCTCGCGCCGATCGAGATCGACCTTTGCGTTCACACGCGCTTCCCTCGAACGAGGGAGACCGCGGAGTGCATCCTCCAGGGTCGCGCAATCCCGTTCCTCGAGGAGCCGCTCCTCGACGACATCGACGTCGGCCGGCTCGAAGGCGAGTCGATCGACCACTACCGCGCCTGGAAGAAGGCGCACACCCGCGCCGACGCGTTCCCGGGCGGCGAGAGCCTCGACGACGCCGCGCGGAGATACGCGCGCGGATACCGCAGGCTCCTCGAGCGAAAGGAAGAGACGACGCTCGTCGTCTGCCACGAGATCCCGATCCGGTATGCGCTCAACGCCGCCGAGGGATCGGACGACCTCGACGAGCCGGAGCATTCGATCCCGAACGCGACGCCCTATCTCTTCGACGAGAGGAGCCTGCGCCTCGCCGCGGAGGGAATCGAGCGCGACGCGGCGAATCCCACCGGCACGTGAGCGCGCTCTCCTGGCTCCTCGTCGGCGTCGTCACCCTCCTGTGGGCGGCAATGTTCGGAGCGATCGCATGGCGCGCGCGCGTCGCGGCGGCCCGCCGGTGACGCCGCGCTCGCTCCGCAGTGCGGGCGGAGGGACTTGAACCCCCACGGGCTTTCGCCCAATGGCTCCTAAGGCCATCGCGTCTACCGTTCCGCCACGCCCGCGCGCGCATGGGTAACGGTACTCGTCGCACCCGATAACGAAGCCCGCTCTATAGTCCCGCATCGTGGCCGGCATGAGCCCCGAGGACGTCTATGCGCTTTCCGGGGCTGCCGATCCGCGCATCTCGCCCGACGGCACGCGCGTCGCATACGTCGTCTGGTGGATCGACGGGGACTCGAGCGAGTACCGCAGCGCCATCTGGATCGCGCCGATCGACGGCTCCTCCGACCCGGTCAAGTTCACCTCCGGCGAGAAGCGCGACGGCTCGCCGCGCTGGTCTCCCGACGGTCGCCGGCTCGCGTTCGTCTCCAACCGCGGGAAGGACGACAAGACGCCGGCGAACCTCTGGGTGATCGCGGCCGAGGGAGGCGAGGCGCGACGCCTCACCGACGGCAAGGAGAGCGTCGAGAAGATCGCCTGGTCGCCCGACTCGACCCGCATCGCCTTCTCGTCGCGTGTCCGCGACGACGCGTACGAGGAGGAGGACGACCGCAAGCGCAGGCCACGCCGGCTGACACGCCTCTTCTACAAGCTCGACAGCGTCGGCTGGACGACCGACCGGCGTACGCACATCTTCGTCGTCGCCGTCGACGGCGAGAGCGAGCCGACGCAGATCACCCATGGTGACTGCGAGGACGGCGACCCGTGCTGGACACCGGACGGCGCGCGTATCGTCTTCCCCGCACTACGCGGCGAGCGCTGGGACGTCGAGCTCGTCACACGGCTGTACGCCGTCGATGCAGACGGCGGCGAGCCGGAGCAGCTGACGGGGGACGACGCGTCCTTCGACACGCCCGCGTTCTCTCCCGACGGATCGACGCTCGCGGTGCGCTGGTCGGTCGAGGACGGCACGTTCCCGCACCACGGCCAGATCGCGGTCATGAACGCGGACGGAAGCGGGGTCCGCGTGCTGACCCAGTCGCTCGACCGTCAATGCACACCGTTCCCCGACTTCCGCGAGCCGCTGTGGGACGGCGGCCGCATCGTCTTCAACGTCGAGGACGGGGGGAACACGCACCTGTACGCGGTCGCAGCCGACGGCTCGTCGCCGCCGGAGCTGCTCGCCGGGGGGGAGCGCGCCATCTCCGGCTACGACGTGCGGGGCGACACGGTCGTCACCGTCTCCTCGACGCACACGACGCTGCGGGAGCTCTTCATCGGCGACCGGCAGGTGACGAACCTCACCGGCGACCGCACCTATCTCGAGGCGGAGCGATTCACGGCGACCTCGAAGGACGGCACCGAGGTCGACGCGTGGATCATGCGGCCGACCGACTTCGACCCGGCGAAGAAGTACCCCACGCTCCTGAACGTGCACGGGGGCCCCTTCACCCAGTACGGGACGGGCTTCTTCGACGAGTTCCAGGTGTACGCGGGCGCCGGCTACGTCGTTCTCTTCTCGAACCCGCGCGGCGGCTCCGGCCACTCGGAGGCGTGGGGTCGTGCGATTCGCGGCCCGATCGACGGCGAGGGCCCGGGCTGGGGGACGGTCGACTTCGAGGACGTGATGGGCGTCGTCGACACCGCGCTCGAGAGGTTCGACTTCGTCGACGGGGAGCGGCTCGGGATCATCGGCGGCTCGTACGGCGGCTTCATGACGTCGTGGGCGATCTCCCACGACAACCGCTTCAAGGCTGCGATCTCCGAGCGTGCGGTCAACCACATGGTGAGCGCCGCAGGGTCGAGCGATCTCTTCTGGGTATTCCACCAGCAGTTCGGCGGCCACTGGTTCGATCACGTCGAGACGTGGCTCGCGCTCTCGCCGGCGACGTACGCGAACAATATCGAGACGCCCGTGCTCGTTCTCCATTCGGAGGACGACCTGCGCTGCAACATCGAGCAGGGCGAGCATCTCTTCACCGAGCTGCGACTGCTCGGGAAGGAGGTCGAGATGGTGCGATTCCCCGCCGAGAGTCACGAGCTCACGCGCAGCGGCTCCCCCGTCCACCGCGTGCAGCGCTTCGAGATCGTGCTCGACTGGTTCGGGCGCTACCTGAGGTAGCGCTTCACCACTGGTCCCAGTGGACCATGGTGTCGAGCGGCTTACGCGTGCCCGGCTTGAAGTCCGTGCCGACGGTGTAGGCGAGGGGGATGAGCGCAACCTGCGTCACCTCGTCGTACGGGATGCCGAGGATCTCCGCCGCCGCGCGCTCGTGCATGAGGTGGAACGTCGTCCACACGGTGCCGAGCCCGCGAGCGCGGGCGGCGAGCATGAACGACCACGCCGCCGGGATGATCGACCCGAACATGGACGCGACGAGCGGGTTGGATTTCCCCTCGTACCGGCCGACGACGCACGGGATGACGTGCACCGGCACCTCGTGGATGTGGTTCGCGAGATGGACGACGGCATCGCCGATCCGCTGCATCTGCCCCTCGCGCGGCTCGCTGCCGCGCTCGAGATACGGGAACGCGACCTCCCGCCAGAGCTCGCCGAGAGCGGCGCGCTTCTCGGCGTCGGTGACGACGACGAAGTGCCAGTTCTGCGAGTAGCTCGCCGTCGGCGCCTGCTGGGCCAGGCCGAGGCACTCCTCGATCACCTCCCGCTCGACGGGCCGGGTCAGGTCGAGGCGCCTGCGCACGGCACGCGTCGTCGAGAGCAGCTCGTCCGGTGTCAGATCGAGGAGCATGGACGAGAACCTAAACGACCGAGTGGCCCCGGGAGGAATCGAACCTCCGCGCGCAGCTTCGAAGGCTGCCGCTCTATCCGCTGAGCTACGGGGCCGAGCCCGTACAGGTTACGCCGTGACGGGCGCGCCGTACTTGCGCTTCAAGTAGGCGAGGTAGGGCTTCGCGTCGATCGTCGAGCCGGTGGCCCGTCTCAGCGTCTCCTGCGGCGTGAACTTGCGGCCGTGCACGTGCACGTTGTCCGCGAGCCACTCGCGCAGAGCGGCGAACTCGCCGCGCTCGATGCGCTCATCGAGATCGGGGATCTCCTCCTGGATCTTCTCCCAGATCTGCACCGACATGATCGTGCCGAGAAGATACGTCGAGAAGTAGCCGATGAGGCCGGACGCCCAGTGCGTGTCCTGGAGCACCCCGTTTGCGTCGTCGGGCACCTCGACGCCGAGGTACTCGTCCATCTTCTCGGCCCAGCGCTGCGGCAGATCGCGCAGGGCGACGCGGCCGTTGACGATGTCCTGCTCGAGCTCGAAGCGGAGGATGACGTGCATGCCGTATGTCACTTCGTCCGCCCGGATGCGGATGAGCGACGGCTGCACGCGGTTGATGCCGGCGTAGAAGCGCTCGAGCTCGACGTTCCCGAATTGGCCGGGGAAGATCTCCTGCAGGCGCGGATACATGAAGCGCCAGAACGGGATGCTCCGCCCGACGAGGTTCTCCCACATCCGGCTCTGCGACTCGTGCAGGCCGAGCGACGCGCCCGTGCCGATCGGCAGGTGGGCGATGCGCCGCGGGATCTGATGCTCGTACAGCCCGTGGCCGTACTCGTGCATCGTCGAGAAGAGCGACTTCAGGCTGTCCTCGTAGTAGTGCGTCGTGATCCGGATGTCGTCGATGCCGGCGCCGGACGCGAACGGATGCTCGGTGGGGTCGATGCGCCACGAGTCGGGGCGGTGCCCGAACATCTCGACGACCTCGTGGTCGAGCGCGACCTGGCGGTCGAGCGGGAAGTGGCCGTGCAGGAACGAGTCGTCCACCTCGCGATCGCGGAGCTCGGCGATGAGCGGCACGAGCTCGGCCTTGACCTCGTCGAAGATCCTCGTCACGTCCTCGGTCTTCATCTCCGGCTCGAAGTCGTCGAGGAGGACGTCGTAGGGCTCGTCCTGCGGGCCGAAGCATTCGATGTAGCGGTGGCGCAGCTCGACGTTGCGCTCGAGCGGGCCGAGGAAGAGCGCGAAGTCGTTCGTCTCCTTCGCCTTCACCCAGACGGGGTTCGCCTCGGCGGAGGCGACCGCCATCTCGCCGCGCAGCTCGACCGGCACCTGAACCGCCTTCGCGTGCATGCGGCGCACGAGGCGGACGAGACCAGCGTCGTCGGAGCCCGGCTCGAGCGACCCGGCATCGATCTCGTCGAGGAGGCGGCCGACCTCGGGATCGGTCAGCTTCTCGTGCGCGATCCGCTGCACGAGAGCGATGTGCTGGGCACGGTGCCCGACGCCGGCGGGCGGCATGATGACGCGCTGGTCCCAGACGAGGAAGTTCGCGACGTCGAGGAGCCCGTGCAGGTCCGCCATCCGCGTCTTCAGGTGGGCGAGAGCGTCGGCCACGGTCGCGTTCACCTTACTAAAGTCCAATGGTCGCCACGTGCGTGGGCAGCGACCCGACGAGGGTGGCGGACGGGATTCGAACCCGCGACCACCGGGACCACAACCCGGGGCTCTACCGACTGAGCTACCGCCACCGCGAAGCCGCTACAGGGTACCTCTCGCGCCCACGCGGCTCTTCGCGAACTCCTCGATCATCGCCTTGTTGAACGCGGGGATGTCGTCCGGCTTGCGGCTCGTGACGATCCCGGAGTCGACGACGACCTCCTGGTCGACCCAGGTCCCACCCGCGTTGCGGATGTCGGTCTGGAGCGTCGGCCACGATGTGAGCCTGCGCCCGCGTGCGACGCCGGCCTCGACGAGCATCCACGGGCCGTGGCAGATGACCGCCATCGGTTTGCCCGAGCTCGCGAACGCGCGGACGAAGTCGACGGCGTTCTCGTCGCCGCGCAGCTGGTCGGGGTTCCCGACGCCGCCGGGGACGAGCAGCCCGTCGTAGTCGTCGGCCGAGACCTCCTCCGCCGTCTTGTCCACCTCGACCTTCGCCGCCGGGTCGAAATGGTCGAACCCCTGGATCTCGCCGTCGTGGATGGAGACGATCTCCGTCTCCGCCCCGGCGTTCTCGAGCGCCTTGCGCGGCTCCTCCAGCTCGACGCGCTCGAACATGTCGGCGGCGAGAATCGCGATCTTCTTGCCTGCGAGCGGCTTGTCCGTCATGTGGCCAACCCCCTTTTCCGGTTTCGGAGGCCGGTACCCGTTCGGGGGCGGCTGTACCCTCTTTCCGGGCGCCCGTAGCTCAGGGGACAGAGCGGCGGACTTCTAATCCGCGGGTCGGAGGTTCGAATCCTCCCGGGCGCGCTCGCCCGGCGCGCTACCGCCGGACGCCGAAGTCGGTCGTCACGATCGTCACCGCGAGCCCCTGGTAGACGCCGGGGGCCTGCGGCGCGTGCACGGCCGAGACGCCGATCTCGCGCCAGCTCGGGTCGAGCATGTTCCTCAGGTGCTCGGGGCTCGCCTCCCACATCGCGAGCGCCTTCTGCGGGTCGACGCTCGGCGACGACCAGAGCAGGTTCTCGCCCACCGACCAGTAACGGGAGTGGCTCGACGGATAGAACGCCTGAATCCGCTTCCAGAAGGCGGTGCCGTCGAACGAGTCGTGCGCGAAGTAGCCGTCGGCCTCCATCTGCAGCGAGTGGCTCCGCGCGGCGGCGGTGAGCGACGCGGAGAGTCTCAGCGGAGACAGATGATGCGCGGCCCGGAAGGCGTTGATGTCGGTGAGGACTCCCTGCTCGAGCGACGAGAGCGCGACGCCGTGCCGGCTCGGCGCAGCGACAGCCGAGCTCGCCGCGGTCGCTGCCGCGAGAAGCGCTGCTCCGACGAGGGCCGCCTTGCGCATCTGACGGCAGAGTCGCCCTCGCACGGGACGCCGTCCATGGGCCGTTCGGCGGGTTCTGCGGGACCGAAGGTCCTACGATCGGCCAGAATGCGCGCATGACTCTTCGCGCGGGGCCATTGGAGCATGACGCGAAGCTGCCCGACGGCAGCGTCGTCCACGTCCGGATCGGGATCCCCGAGGACGGCTACATCCGGGCGAAGGACATCGAGACGGTCACCGTCGAGCTCTCCGGCCACGGAGAGCACCTCGCCGCGGTGAGCAGCATCCTCGAGCCGGATCAGGTGAGCGAGGCGCTCGCGCTGATGCGGCAGATCGTCGACGGCCTCGAGAGCGGTGCGCTCGCCCCCACCGCCGGCGCGATCGCGCCCCTCGCGGATACGCTGCCGTGACGTGAGCGCCGCCACTCTGCATACGAACCAGGGCGACATCGCTGTCGAGCTCTTCGACGACGACGCCCCGAAGACCGTCGACAACTTCGTATCGCTCGCGCGCGACGGCTTCTACGACGGGGTCATCTTCCATCGCATCATCCCCGACTTCATGATCCAGGGAGGCGACCCGACCGGGACCGGCACAGGCGGGCCCGGCTACACCTTCGAGGACGAGTTCAACGACCACCGTGTCGAGCGCGGCGCGCTCGCGATGGCGAACGCGGGCCCGAACACGAACGGCAGCCAGTTCTTCATCGTCACCGCGGACGCCTGCCCGTGGCTCGACGGCAAGCACACGGTGTTCGGCCGTGTCACCGGCGGGATGGACGTCGTCGACGCGATCTCGAGCCTCGACACCGATGCGCGGGACCGGCCGCGCGACGACGTCGTCATCGAGAAGGTCGCGCTCGCTTCCTGACGGGCACGCGGCGCGCGAGCTACGCGATCCTCGAGTAGTCGATCCCGGCCTGCTCCTCGCGCAGGAAGCGCGACAGGTAGTAGGCGAAGACCACGAAGAAGACGACCGCTTCCTCGGCCGCCATCGTCACGCCTGCGATCTGCTGGTCGACCTCGGGAGCAGGGCCCCACGTGCGCGGCGCGTGCGCGTAGAACCCGTACACCGGGCGCGGGAAGAGCGCGAGCGCGAGGCCGAGCGGAGACGCGAGCAGGAAGGCGCCGAAGATGTACGTCGCCTTCACCCCCGCGGAGTGGCGGCCGTGCACGACGGGCCACCACAGGCAGACGCCGGCCGCGAGATACGTGATGTGCTCGCCGTGCAGCAGCGAGTGCGGGCGGCGGAGCGCGAAGTCGTAGACCCACGGAAGATGCCACGCGAAGTACGTGACGAGCCAGAGCGGAAGCGCGAAAAGCATCGGAACATGAATGCGTGCGGCGAGACGGCGCGGGACCGCGAGCACGAGAAGCGCGGGCGCCCATTCGGCGAGGACGACGTTCTGGAGGAGATGCGCCCACAGGAACGTGTGGATCGCAAGCGGTTGGAGCCTCGTCGCGAAGGCGAGGAAGATGAGCGCGAGGCCTGCGATCGCGGGAAGCGGCCGTGCGCGAAGCGCGATCGCGGCGACCGCGAGCACCGGGACGAGGACGACGGCCTCCGCCGAGGCGACCATGCGGCTACCCTAGAGAGCGCGCGCGCCCGTGGTGTAGCTGGCAACACGGCGGCCTTCCAAGCCGCGGTCACGAGTTCGAACCTCGTCGGGCGCTTTCCGTCCGCACCCTTCGATATGTTGTCCGATATGAAAACATCGGAACGACGTATCGCTCGCGAGATGCGAGCGAACGGGTGCTCGGTGAAGGAGATCGCAGCGACGCTCGGCATCGCGAGGTCCTCGGCGAGCGTCTGGGTGCGCGATGTGCCCCTCGGGCACGAGCAACGTGCGTTACTCATCGCCCGCAGCCGTCTCGGTCCGATCGTCGCGGGCGAACGCAAAGCGGCGCGGGCGCGCGACGTACGTCGCGGGTACCAAGACGAAGGGCGTCGCTTGGCCCGCGAACGCGGAGCAACGTATGCGGCTGGCTGCATGCTCTACTGGGCCGAGGGCGCGAAAGCGCGAAACTCGCTTCAGATCGTCAACGCCGACCCCGAAGTCATGGTGTTCTTCGCCGGCTTCCTGCGCGAGCAGTTCGATGTCACCGACGAGCGGATGGTCGTGACCTGCAACCTCTTCGCCGACCACCTGACTCGACAGCGCGAGATCGAGGACTATTGGCTTGCCCGTCTACGCCTTCCCCGAGAGAGCCTTCGGAAGTCCGCGGTCAACAAGTACTCGAAGTACAGCGAGAAGAAGCGGACGAACAAGCTGCCGTTCGGAACATGCAGCCTTCGCGTCCACAGCACGCGCATCCTCCAGACGATCTACGGCTCCATCCAGGAGTACGGCGGATTCGACCGCCCGGAGTGGCTCGACTAGGCTCGCCGCGTGCCGACCCTCACCGACGCCGAGCTCGTCGCCCGGTGCCGCACCGGAGAGGCGGCGGCATGGAACGAGCTTGTCCAGCGCTTCTCGCGCTACGTGTACGCGATCTGCGTTCAGGCATTCCGCCTCGGCCCGGCCGACGCCGAGGACGTCTTCCAGGACGTCTTCGCTCGCGCGTACGAGAACCTGCACGGGCTGCGAAGCGACGACGCGGTCCGCCCCTGGATCGGGCAGCTGACGCGACGACTGTGCATCGATCGCCTCCGCACGGCACGCCGCGAGACGCCGGTCGACGACGCCGGCGAGTTCGAAGCGTCCGCCGTCGAGGAGACGCTCGCCCAGCTCGACGAGGCGATGGCCGTGCGCGGGGCGCTCGAGGCGATCGGCGAGCCCTGCCGTGAGATCCTCGACCGTTTCTTCGCCCGCGACGAGAGCTACCGGACGATCGGCGAGGCGCTCGGCATCCCCTACGGGACGATCGCGAGCCGCATCTCGCGATGCCTCTCCAAGGCCCGCGCCGAGCTGGAGGGAAGATCGTGAGCCCTTCGCGCGTCCTGACATGGAGATGACCGGATACGACGAAGAGCGGGTCGCCTCGCTGCTCCGTCTCCTTCCACCGCCCCCGGCGGGCTGGATCGAGGCCGCAGCGGAGCTTCCGCTCGCCCGGGCCACGATCGAGTCGATCGTCGCACGCGCGGAGGCCGACGAGGCCTTCCGGGCGCGGCTCCTCGTGGATCTCGCAGCCGCGCTCGACGACGCCGGCTACGAGGCGACTCCCTCCGTTCTCGCCTCGGTGCGCCTGGCCCTCGAGGCCGGCTGATACACGACGGGGGCGCCGTGGCCGACAATTCGCCCATGGCGTCCCCGTCCGGCGCTGCACCGATCGGCGCGACTGCGCTCGCCGCCTCTGCCGCGGCGGCGGCCCATGCGCTCGCCGAGATCGCACGTGCTTCGGACCATCCGGCACTGGCCGCGCAGGCCGAGGTCCTTCGCCTGCGCGTCGCCGGGGCCGCGCGGATGAACGCGTTGCGCTACCCGCGCGCGCTCGCCGCACGCGAAGCGACCGCGTCGCTGCCGGAGGAACGTCGCGACTGGGAGATCGGCGAGGCGTATGCGCGCGCGGCCGAGCCGCCGCTCGAGCTCGTGCGCATCGCAGCCGACATCGCCGAGCTCGGCTCGCACACCGCCGGCGAGGCGCTCGCCGGGCTGCGCGCGGACGCAGCCGCCGCCACCGTGCTCGCAGCGGGCGTCGCGCGCGGCGCGATTCATCTCGTCGCGATCAACCTGACCGCGGCACCGAACGACGATCGCGTCGCCGAGGCTCGTCGCTGCGCGGAAGCAGCCGAGCAGGCAGCTCGGCGAGCGTCTGCCGCGGTGTGACGGCCGCGCGGCGCTCGACCTCGGCGTCGACCTCGGCGCCGTAGAGCAGCGCCAGCCCGGTCAGCCACAGCCACGTGAGCATGACGATGACGGCCGAGAGCGAGCCCCACGTCTTGTTGTACGAGCCGAACGTCCCCGAGTAGAAGGCGAAGAGCCCCGACGCGGCGAGCCACACGACCGTGGCGACGATCGCACCCGGGGTGACGAGCCGCCAGCGCCGCGGCGTCCGGTCCGGGCCGAGGAAGAGAAGCGCAGCGAAGGAAGCAGAGAGGCCGCCGATCAGGATCGGCCACTGGGCGATCCACCACACCCAGCCGACGACACCGGATGCCCGGCCCGAGTGCGAGGCGACGAGATGCTCGACGGACGGACCGAACATCAGCAGCACGGCGACGAGCACGAAGGCGACGCCGACGATCGCGACCATCTGCAGCGCGACGAGCCGCTTGCGCAGGAACTTCCGCTCGTCCTTCAGCCCGTAGGCGAGATTGACCGCGGTCATGTACGTCGTCATCGCGCCCGTCAGCGACCAGATCGCGAGCACGAACCCGAGCAGCGTCAGCACGATTCCCTGGGCGGGATGAGCCCCCAGCTGCTTGAGGCTCCCGTCCAGCAGCGATGCCGCCTGCGCGGGCATGACGTGGCTCAGGTGGTGCGTGAACGATGTGATCGTGCCGGGCCCGACGGCGAGCGTGAAGACGCCGACGGCGACGAGGAGCACCGAGGGGATGGCGAAGAACGTGCTGTAGGCGAGCGCCGACGCGAGCATCATCGCGTTGTCGGCGAGGAAGCTCTTGCCCGCAGAGAGTGCGATGGAGCGCCAGGTTCCCATCGTCGGATGGTATGACCACCCGCGTGGAGAATCATGCGCTCGTCATCGTCGGAGGAGGCTCGGCCGGGCTCGCCACCGCGGCGCTGCTCCGCCGCGAGGGCCTCGCGCCGCTCGTTCTCGAGGCCGGTCCGGAGCCGGGGGCAGCCTGGCGCGCGCGCTACGACCGCCTCCGCCTGCACACGCCGCGGCTTCTCTCCGGCTTGCCGGGCAAGCGCATCCCGCGGCGTTACGGACGCTGGGTTCGGCGCGACGACCTGCTCGCCTACTTCGCCGACTACGCGGATGCGTTCGGCATCGACCTGCGTACCGGCGTACGCGTGGACCGCGTCGACCCCGGCTGGCGGCTGGAGACGTCGGCGGGGCCGATCGACGCCGGGACGGTGATCGTCGCGACCGGGTACAACGGGGCGCCGTTCATCCCCGAGTGGCCCGGGCGCGGGGGATTCACGGGCGAGTTGATCCACTCGTCGCAGTACCGCAATCCCGAGCCCTATCGCGGCCGGGACGTCCTCGTGGTCGGCGCGGGGAACTCGGGCGCCGAGATCGCGACCGACGTCGCGGACGGCGGCGCGTCACGGAGCCGGCTGTCGGTGCGCACGCCGCCGCAGATCGTCAGGCGCGCGACCGCCGGCATCCCCGCTCAGCTGATCGGGATCGGCATTCGCAGGCTCCCCGGCGGCTGGGTCGACCCGCTGACGAAGGCGCAGCGGAAGATCTCGATCCCCGATCTGAGCGCACGGGGCTTGCCGCGCCCGGAGCACGGCGTCCGCACCTCGTTCATCACGACGGGGACGACGCCGATCCTCGACGTCGGGATCGTCTCCGCGATCAGGACGGGCCGGGTAGAGGTCGTCGCGGCCGTCGAACACTTCGACGGCCCCGAGGTCGTGCTCGCGAACGCATCGCGGGTGACGCCCGATGCGATCATCGCCGCGACCGGCTTCCGCGCAGGGCTGGACGCGCTCGTCGGCCATCTCGACGTGCTCGGCCCTCGTGGACTGCCGCTCCGGACGGACGGCGAGCCCGCGCTTCCGGGGCTGTGGTTCGTCGGGTTCGCCCCGACGCTCGGCGGCCAGCTGCGCGAGGGCAGCATCGCGGCGCGTAGGGTTGCCAAAGCGGTCGCCGAAGATCGGGGCGGCCGGATCTGAACCGGCGACCTCTCGGTCCCAAACCGAGCGCTCTACCAGGCTGAGCTACGCCCCGTCGATATCAGAGGCTACCGTCCGCGCCGACCGGAGGCCGGTCGTGGGCTACGCGATGGTCGCGATCGCCGCGACGCTCTTCGGCGTCAACGGCGCGGTCTCGAAGGTCGCGCTCTCCTCCGGGCTCTCGTCGCTACGGCTCACCGAGGCGCGGTCGGCGGGCGCGTGCATCGCGCTCGCGCTCATCGCGCTCGTCCGCGACCCGGCATCGCTCCGCGTGGAGCGCCGCGAGCTGCCGCGGCTCGCGCTCTTCGGGATCGTCGGCGTCGCGTTCGTGCAGCTCTTCTACTTCCTCGCCATCCACCGGCTTCCGGTCGGGATCGCGCTCCTCATCCAGTACATCGGCCCCGTGCTCGTCGCCATCTGGGCGCGCACCTTCGGGCACGAGGACGTGCGTCGCCGCATCTGGCTCGCGCTCGGGCTTTCGCTCGCCGGCCTGACGCTGATGGTGCAGCTCTGGCGCGGCATCACCCTCGACGGCCTGGGCGTGACGTTCGCGCTCATCGCCGCAGTCGTCTTCGCCGTGTATCTCCTGCTCGCCGAGCACGAGGTGCAGAAGCGCGAGTCGATCCCGCTGCTCGCGTGGGGCTTCTTCTTCGCCGTCGTCTTCTGGACGATCGTGCAGCCGTGGTGGAGCTTCCCGGCGGCGGCGACCGGACGCACCGTGTCGCTGCAGGGTCACCTCGGCTCGCTCCACCTGCCTGTGTGGGCGCTCGTGCTCTGGGTGATCGTGCTCGGCTCCGCTCTTCCCTTCGCGCTGATCGTCGGCGCGATGCGACACATCTCTGCGACACGGGTCGGCGTGACGGCGATGCTCGAGCCGGTCGTCGCAACGGTCGCCGCATGGCTGTGGTTGGGCGAGTCGCTCTCGGCGACGCAGCTCGCCGGAGCCGCGGTCGTGCTCGCCGGCATCGGGCTCGCCCAGACCGCGAGATGACCCTTTCGAGGGACGACGCTCCGGAGAAGGCCTGCGACCCTGGTGGCAGGCCGAGGGCTGAAGTCGTCGGGAGGGCACGGGAGGCGCCGCGAGGCGCCTCTCTTCTTTTCTCCTACTCGGCCTGCATCAACGAGCGGAGCTCGGCGAGCTTCTCGCCGCGGAGCTCGTCACGCTCGCCGCGCTCGATGCGGTCGAGCAGCTCGCGCACGAGCGGCGCGAGGTCGAGCGGGTTGAACGGCTTCGTCACGTAGTCGACTCCGCCGATGTCGAGGCCGCGCGCGCGGTCGCGGAACTCGGCGCGCGCCGTGAGGAAGATGATCGGGATCTCGCTCGTCCGGTCGTCCTCGAGGAGCTCCTCCGCGACCCGCCAGCCGTCGAGGCGCGGCATCATCACGTCGAGGAGGACGACGTCGGGCCGCTGCTCGCGTGCGAGGTCGAGGCCGCTCGGCCCGTCGCCCGCCTCGATCACCTCCATCCCCTCGGCCTCGAGGTTGACCCGGCAGAGCAGCCGGATCGGCGCCTCGTCGTCGATGACGAGCACTCGGATCACGAGCCGGTCCCTGCGAGCGGTAGTTCGATTGCGAACGTGGATCCCTCTCCTTCGCGTGAGCTGACCGAGATCTTTCCACCCATGGCGGTCACCAGGCCGCGCGCAATGAAAAGCCCGAGGCCGGTGCCCCCGGATCCGACGCGGGCTTCGGCGTCGGCGCCGCGGTAGAACTTGCGGAAGATCTGGTCCTGATCCGAGAGCGGGATGCCGAAGCCCTCGTCGGCGACGATGAGCTCGACGCTGTCGTCCTTCCGCTCGGCTCCGACGCGCACCGTCCCGCCGGCGGGCGAGTAGCGCACGGCGTTGTCGAGCAGGATCGCGAACACCTGAAGGAGCTTCTCCGGGTCCGCGCTCGCGGCGACAGGCTCTTCCGGCAGTTCGACGACGAATGCGTGGCCGTTCGCGCCGCCCGCCTGCATGACCGCTTCGCCGACGACCTCGCGCACGTCCGTCGAGGCGATCCGCACCTGCAGATCGCCGGTGTCGAGCCGCGCGACGTTCAGGAGCGCGTCGACGATCTGCGTCAGCCGTTGCGACTCGGATGCGATGTAGCGGAGGAACGTGGTCCGCTCCTCCTCGCCGAAGAGCACGTCCTGACGCAGCAACGTCTCCGCGAAGCCGTAGATGGACGTCAGCGGCGTGCGCAGCTCGTGCGACACCGTCGAGACGAAGTCGGACTTCATCCGTTCGACGAGGCGATCGGCCGAGATGTCACGGAACGCGAAGATGCGGCCGGCGACCGCGCCGACGGGGTCGCGCATGACCGCCTCGCTCACCGACAGCCACACCTCCTCCCGGCCGCGCATGATCGGCACGAGCTCGGGGCCGGACTCGAGGTTGCGCTGGAGGACGTCGGCGGGAGTCCGTCCGAGCGCGTCCTGCGCAGAGACGCCGGTGATCTTCTCCGCCGCCGCGTTCCACAGGACGACGGTCGCCTCGCGGTCGACGGCGACGATGCCGTCGGCGATGTTCGCGAGGATGGCGACGCTGCGCTCGCGCTCGAGCGCGACGCGCTGGTACAGCTCGGCGTTCGCGAGAGCGGCGGAGGTGCTCGCCGCGAGGGCATGCAGCGCGTCGATCTCCTCTTCGCGCCACACGCGCGGCTGTTCCGAGTACACGGAGAGCACGCCTCGCGGCGAGCGGTCCGAGCCGGCGAGCGGCACGCCCAGGAAAGCGGCGTTGCCGGCCGCGAGCATCGGATCGAGCTCGCGCAGCCGCGGGTCGGAGCCCGCGTCCTCGAGCGCGACGGGCGCGCGCGACTGCACGACGTCTCCCGACAGCCACGCGCGCGCCGAGCTGCGCGAGCCGATCACGCCGCCCGCCCCCGTGCCGCTCGCCGCGCTGACGCGAAGCTCGCCGTCGTCGAGCACGCGAATCGCGCACGCGTCGGCCTCGAGGAGCTCGCGCGCCTGCTCGACCACCTCGTCGAGGACAGCCTCCGGGTCGAGCTCCGAGGTCAGCATGCGTCCGGTTCGCGCAAGCTGTTGGGCGAGCGAGCGAGCGCTGCGCTCCGCCTCGAACAGCTCGCTGCGCTCGAGCGCGCCGCGCGCGGCGCCTGCGAGATGCCGCGCGAGCTCCAGGTCGTCCTCGCTGAACGGGTGCGGCTCGTCGAAGAAGATCGCGACGAGGCCGCCCGCGCCGTCGCGCGGGCTGACGACCGGCACCGACAGCAGCGCCCCGAGCCCCGAGCCGGCTGCCGCCTCGCGCCAGTCGGCCGGCACCCGCGCGTCGTCCGCGAGCGTGGGCGAGGCGACGACGCGCCCGTTCGCGGCCGCTCGGCCGAGGACGTCGCCCTCCACGACCGTTCCGGCGAAGAGGCCCGCGAGCGCGTCCGGCAGCTCGTGCGAGCCGGTGAGGGCGAGGCCGGACCCGGCGGGCATGAGCGCCGCTGCAGCCGTGCCGCCGAGCGCCTCCGAGGCGGCCTGCGCGATCGCATCGAGTGTCTCCGTTCGCGAGAGCGACTCACCGAGCACCGCGGCGATGCGGTAGAAGCCGCGCTGGACCCGCGCCTGCCGCGCGCTGCGACTGAACGTCTCTGCGTTTCGGAGCGCGAGCGACGCGAGACCGGCGAACGCCTCGAGCACATCGCTGTCGCGCTGAACGTACGGACGCGTGCCACGGCGACCCACGCCGAGCACGCCACGGATCTCGTCGCTCCAGCGCATCGGCGCGACGATCGCGTCGGTGAACCCCGCGTAGGCGGGATGCGGGACCTCGTCGGCGACGTTTCCGTACTCGGTTGCGATGAGCGCCCGTCCCTCCCTGATCGCCAGTCCGGAGAGGCCACGGTCGGCGGGGAACTCGAACCCGACGAGAGACTCGTCGAGGCCGTGCACCGCCGCGCAACGGAGAACGCCGCGTTCCCGGTCGTACAGGTAGCAGTCGGAGGCGTCGGCCTGGAGAAGCGCGGCCACCTCGTCGGCGAGCCTCTGCAGCACGGCCGTCAGCTCGAGCTCGCCGCTCACGACCTCCGCAGCCCGAAGAAGAGCGCCCCTCTCGCCGAGACGTTCCCGGTTCTCGTCGACCAGCCGGCCGAGGCGAAGCGCGAGGCCGACCTCGACGGCGACCGCCTCGAGGAGCGCCAGGTCGCCGCGCGTCCACGCGCCGGGCGCGCTCCGCTGGGCGGTGAGCACACCGAGCTGCGGCCCGTCGCCGCGCACCGGCGTCGACGCCACCGATCTCGCTCCGACCGAGCGGAGGAATGTCACGCCGGCCGCCTCGAGCTCGGGTGCGTCGTCGACGTCGACGATCGCGACCGTCCGCTTCTCACGGGCGGCGATGCCCGATACGGGCAGCTCCACGTCGCCCGACAGCCGGTCGACGCCCTCCGCGGTCCATTCCGAGATGATCGAGCGCTTGTCGTCGCGATGCACGCGCACGAAACACCTGACCGCGCCCAGGGCACGGCCTGCTTCGGCGACCGCCGCCTGGAGTGCGTCGCCGAGGTCGAGCTCGGTACGGAGTCGCCGCCCGATCGAGAGGACGAGCCGCTCCCGGTCGAGGGCCTCCGCGAGCGCGATCGTCGAGCGCGTCCGCTCGAGCGCGATCGTCGCCTCCGAGGCGAGGGTCTGCATCAACGTCAGCTCGTCGGCGGTGAACACGCGCTTCTCTTCCGAGGTTGCCACGGAGATGACCGCGATGACCCCGTCGGCGCTCGCGAGCGGGATGAACGCGGCGCTCTTCGCACCGATCGCCCCCGCGAGCCGCGGGTTGATGCGCGCGTCCTCGGCGTCCTCGACCGCGAATCCTTCCACACTGCGCACCGCGGTCGCGATCCCCGACGGCTCGCGCTCGAGGTCGATGCTGACGTCCGACCACCAGTCGACGTCCGCGCCCTGCGATCGGGCGAGGTACCCCGACGCTTCGCGCCCGTCCCCCGACACGAACGAGAGACCGGCGAAGTCGACGGCGAAGAGAGAGCCGATCTCGTCGAGCAGAGCGCGCGCGACGCCCTCGACGTCGGACGTGCGTGCGAGCTCCGACGCGACCCGGCGTAGGCTCGCGCGCTCGCGCTCGCTCTCGGAGATCGCCGCGCGCCGCCGCCGCGCGTCGCGCGCCCGGAAGGCCGTCCCGACGAGGAGCCCGAGCAGGAGCGCGCCGAGGATCGCCGCCAGGGAATCCCAGGC
>JAGWRZ010000063.1 GCA_028876365.1 Acidobacteriota bacterium
CCCACCGCCGCGGTCATCGCGAGCGAGGACGGGTTCCTCGCCGGCCAGCTCCAGCACGCGATCAACTCGAGCGTCTTTCGCGCGTACGTCAATCCCGACGTCGTCGGTGTCGAGCTGTGCGCGGCGGCGAAGAACGTCATCGCGCTCGCCGCCGGGGCAGTGGACGGCCTCGACCTCGGTGACAACGCGAAGGCCGCGCTCATCACCCGCGGCCTCGTCGAGATGGCGCGCCTCGGCGATGCCTTCGGCGCCCGCAGCGAGACGTTCTCCGGGCTCGCCGGGATGGGCGACCTCATGGTCACGTGCTGGAGCCGGCATGGACGCAACCGCCGCGCGGGCGAGCTCATCTCGCAGGGCGCGTCGCCGGCCGATGCGGTGGGGCGGATCGGACAGACGGTGGAGGGGATCACGACCGCGCCCGTCCTGCACGAGCTCGCGCGCCGCGTCGGGGTGGAGCTGCCCATCACCGAAGGCGTCCGTGCCGTGTTGTCCGGTCACAGCATCGGCGAGTTGCTGGCGCGTCTGATGGGTCGTCAGCCGACCGAGGAATAATCCCGGCTAGGCTGCTGCCCATGCCCAAGCGCTCCTTCTCCTTCACCTCCGAGTCGGTCACCGAGGGGCACCCGGACAAGATCGCCGACCAGGTCTCCGACTCGGTTCTCGACGCCGTCCTCGGCGAGGATCCGAACGGCCGCGTCGCCTGCGAGACGCTCATCACCACCGGTCTCGTCGTCGTCGCGGGCGAGATCACGACCGACACGTATGTCGACATCCCTCGTCTCGTGCGCCGCAAGGTCGCCGAGATCGGATATACGCGCGCGAAGTTCGGCTTCGACGCCGACACGTGCGGCGTCGTCGTCGCGATCGACGAGCAGTCGCCCGACATCGCGCAGGGCATCGACCATTCTTTCGAGGAGCAGCACGGTGACGAGGACCCGCTCGACGGCGTCGGCGCCGGCGACCAGGGGATGATGTTCGGCTACGCCGCGAACGAGACGGACGAGCTGATGCCGCTCCCGATCATGCTCGCGCACCGGCTGGCGAAGCGGCTGTCGGAGGTGCGCAAGGCGGAGATCCTCCCGTACCTGCGGCCGGACGGGAAGACGCAGGTGACCGTGCGCTACGAGGAGGACGAGGACGGCCGCCGGCGTCCGGTCGAGATCGAGCGCGTGCTCGTCTCGACGCAGCATCGCGACGGGCTCGACGTCGAGTCGCTGCTCAAGCCCGACCTGATCGCGCACGTGATCGAGCCGATCCTCCCGAAGGAGCTGTACGACGAGCGTCGCCTCGAGCACAAGGACTTCGTCTACTGCAACCCGACGGGCAAGTTCGTCATCGGCGGCCCAATGGGCGACACCGGGGTCACCGGCCGGAAGATCATCGTCGACACCTACGGCGGCGCTGCGCCGCACGGCGGCGGCGCGTTCTCTGGCAAGGACCCGACGAAGGTCGACCGCTCCGCCGCGTACGCGGCGCGCTACGTCGCGAAGAACGTCGTCGCGGCCGGGCTCGCCGAGCGGTGTCAGCTGCAGGTCGCGTACGCGATCGGCGTGGCGCATCCGATGTCGATCCTCGTCGAGACGTTCGGGACCGAGGCGATCCCGGTGCCGAGGATCGAGCAGCTCGTGCGCGAGCACTTCGACCTGCGGCCCGCGGCGATCCTCCGCGACCTCGACCTGCGGCGGCCGATCTACGCGAAGACGGCGGCGTACGGGCACTTCGGGCGCGAGGACCGCGACTTCACGTGGGAGCGCACCGACAAGGCCGACGCGCTGCGCGCGGCTGCCGGGCTCGCGCAGCCTGCATCTGTCTGAGACCGTTCTCATAACCGGTGGTGCGGGCTTCATCGGCTCGCATCTCGCCGACGAGTTGCGCGCGCGGGGAAACGGCGTGCGCGTGCTCGACAGCCTCGTGCCGCAGGTGCACGAAGGAGCAGGCGCCGCCGACATCGTCGGCGATATTCGTGACGCCGGCGTCGTGCGGCGCGCGCTCGAGGGCGTCGACTCCGTCGTCCATCTGGCGGCTCGCGTCGGGGTCGGCCAGTCGATGTACGAGATGGCGGAGTACACCTCCGCGAACTCGGTGGGGACCGCGGTGCTGCTCGAGGCGCTCGCGGAGCGTCCCGTGCGCAAGCTCGTCGTCGCGTCCAGCATGAGCATCTACGGCGAAGGGCTCTACAGCGGCGGCGATCCGGGCGAGCGCACGCGGGCCCGGCTCGAGCGCCGCGAGTGGGACTTCCCGGGCCTCGAGCCGCTGCCGACGCCGGAGACGAAGCGACCCGTCCTGTCGTCCATCTACGCGCTGACGAAGTACGACCAGGAGCGCGCCTGCCTTCTCGCCGGCGCGGCGTACGGCATCCCGACCGTCGCGCTGCGGCTGTTCAACGTCTACGGGCCGGGTCAGGCGCTGTCGAATCCGTACACCGGGGTGCTCGCGATCTTCGCGTCCCGGCTCCTGAACGACCGGGCGCCGCGCGTCTTCGAGGACGGACTGCAGCGGCGCGACTTCGTCTCCGTGCACGACGTCGCGCGCGCGTTCGCGACGGCGCTCGAGAGCGACGGCGCCGATGGGCTCGCCGTGAACGTCGGCAGCGGACGCAGCATCGCGATCGTCGAGCTGGGGGAGCTCCTCGCGCGCACGCTCGGCAAGGAGATCGAGCCCGAGGTGACGGGCGAGTTCCGCGTCGGCGACATCCGCCACTGCTTCGCCGACGTGGCGCTCGCGAAGCGCGCGCTCGGCTTCGAGGCGCAGGTCGAGCTCGAGGACGGCATCGCCGAGCTCGCGGAGTGGCTCGCGGGCCGGACCGCAGTCGACCGGGTCGACGAGGCGACCGCCGAGCTCGCAAAGCGCGGCCTCACCGGCTAGGCGCCGCCACCACGGGGACAGTCCCCATCACGAGAACGCCGGGAAGTCGTTACGCCGGCTCGACGAAGAGGCCGGCGGCTGCCTTCTCCGAGATCGCGCGCTCGCCGCCGGCGAGCGTGATCGGGCTAGGCGCCGCCACCACGGGGACAGTCCCCATCACGAGAACGCCGGGAAGCCGTTACGCCGGCTTGACGAAGAGGCCGGCGGCTGCCTTCTCCGAGATCGCGCGCTCGCCGCCGGCGAGCGTGATCGTGAACTGATCCGCGGCCGGCTCCGCGCGCTGCACCGTGATCGCCGTCCCCGGGACGAGGCCCTGGTCGTAGAACCAGTGCAGGAGATCCCCGTCGTGCTCGGCGAGCCGCACGATCGTCGCCCTCGTTCCCGGCCCGAGCGCGGCGAGCGGCGCGAGCTCGGCGTTCTCGCGCTGCTCCACGTCCGGGTCGACCGGCCACCCGTGCGGGCACCGCTCCGGACGGCCGAGCTTCGCGTCGATGCGCTCGATCATGTCGTCGTCGAACGTGTCGCCCATCTCGTCGGCGCGCTCGTGCGACTCGTAGGCGGTGTAGCCCATGAAATCCGTGAGGAGCCGCTCGATCAGGCGGTGCTTGCGGACGACTCGCTCCGCCCGCTCGCGCCCGGCGCCCGTGAGGAGCGCCTCCTTGCGTGCGCCGCGCTCGATCAGCCCCTCCGCCTCCATCCGCTTCAGCATCTCGCCGGCCGACGCGCGGGAGACGTGCAGCATCTCCGCCACCCGCGACGCGAGCGGCGGCGACCCCGCTCCCTTCGGGGTGTACTCGCCGATCGGGAAGGCGAGGAAGTAGATCGTCTCGAGGTACTCGTCGACCGAGTGGCGCTCGCTCATCGGATGTAAGGCTACCCTTACATCGGATGAGCACCGGCCACATCCTCCTTCTCGGCGCGATCGCCGGAGCGACGATCTTCCTCGGCCTGCCGATGGGGCGGGTCCGCGGCCTCTCCGCCAACGCCCGCTCCGGGCTCTCGGCTTTCGCCACGGGCATTCTCGTCTTTCTCCTCTGGGACGTGCTCACGAACGCGGTCGACCCGATCCAGGCGCAGCTGCACGCGCACCACTGGGGCCGCTTCGCCGGCCTCGCCGGGCTCGGCGCGGGCGGCTTCACCCTCGGCCTCATGAGTCTCGTCTACTACGACGCATGGATGAAGCGCCGCGCGCATCGCCGCGCGACGAACCTCGTCGGCCCGGGCGCGGCCGCGATCGACGAGTTCACGAGCCGCAGCTGGCTCGACCTGACCTCGCCGGCCGTCCGTCTCGCCTTCCTCATCGCCATCGGCATCGGCGTCCACAACTTCGGCGAGGGCCTCGCGATCGGCCAGGCCGCCGCCGCGAGCGAGATCAGCCTCGCGGTCACCCTCATCATCGGCTTCGGCCTCCACAACGCGACCGAGGGCTTCGGGATCTGCGGGCCGCTCGCGGGCGAGGGGATCCGCCCGAGCTGGAAGCTGCTCGGCCTGCTCGGGCTGATCGGCGGCGCGCCGACCTTCCTCGGCACCGTCGTCGGGCAGGCGTGGACGAGCGACGTCGTCTCGGTCGTCTTCTTCGCGGTCGCGGGCGGCTCGATCCTGTACGTCGTCGGCGAGCTCTTCGCGGTCAACCGCCGCTACGGGCATCCCGTGCTCGTCACCTGGCTCATGCTCGCCGGGATCGCCGCCGGCTTCGCGACCGACTTCGTCGTCACCGCCGCCGGCGTCTAGCGACGGCGTCGTGCGGTGGCCATAGCCTTGGCCGCGTGATGCGCTATGCGTCGGTCTATCCGCTCGTCACCGCCCGTGCGGTCGCGCGCCCGTTCACCTA
>JAGWRZ010000064.1 GCA_028876365.1 Acidobacteriota bacterium
CGCTGGCGCTCGGCGTCGCCGCGCACGCCGCGGGGGAAGCCACCCGCGTACTCCCGGTGCCCGCGCGACGCCGTCGCCGGCCGCGGCTCGGAGGCGCCCTCGCGCTCGCGGCCGCCCTCGTCCTCGCGCTCGCGGGCGGCGTCCTCGCCTACGAGATCGCGCGCCCCTCCGACAACGCACCGCCGGTCCATGCCGGAACGCTGCGGCAGACGACGCCGAAGCGGCACGCGCCGGCGGCGGCTCCGACGACGACGCATCCGGCGACGAAGCCGGCCACGACCGTCGCGGCGCCGGCCACCACCGAGCCGGCGACGACACGTCGCGCTGCGACGAATCACGCAGTGACGACACGTCCCGCGACGACGCCTCGCCCCGCGACGACGACCATCTATACGACGACCGTCGCCCCGACGACGACAGCGGCCCCTCCTCCGCCGCCGCCGACGACGACAGTGGCGACGACGACGGCCGCAGCGGGCACGACGACGGGGCCGTGATCAGGGCGTCGTCGTCTGTGTCCCGGTCGTGTCGGTCGAGGCGGTCGTGCTCGTGGGCGGCGCCGTCTGTGTCGCGACGGTGGAGATCGGCGCCGTCGTCTCGACGACGCTCGTGGCCGCAGCGGTCGTCACGGGCTTCTTCGTCGTCGCCGCGGCCGTCGTCGTCGCCGCGGCCGTCGTCCCGTAGGCGAGCCCGTACTCGTAGCGGCCGCGCCATGTGATCCACGCCGGCGCCGACGTCGGCTTGGGGAAGGGGACATCGGGACCGTTGCCGTCCGCGGTCTCCATGAACAGGTGCCAGATGTCGGCCGGGAACGTCGGCCCCGAGACTGCGATCCCGTGCACGTCCAGCATCGGCACCTCGCCCTGCGGATAGCCGATCCAGACGGTCGCCTCGAGGCGAGGCGTGTACCCGGAGAACCAGGCGTCCGCATAGTTGTCGGTCGTGCCGGTCTTGCCCGCATCCGTGCGTCCGGAGACATGTGCGCCCCGCCCGGTGCCGTACAGCATGTTCTGCTCGAGCACCTGCGTCACGGTGCTCGCGACCCAGTCGGGGACGGCGCGCTGCCGCTTCGCCCTCCCCCAGCCGGAGGCGGTGTCCACCTTCCCGTCGGGAAGGACGACCTTCGTGATCGCCATCGGTTTCGCATAGACGCCGCCCGCCGCGAGCGTCGCGTATGCGCTCGCCTCCTCGAGCGGCGTGACGCTCTCCGCCCCGAGGGCGATCGCGGGATCGGGTGTCAGCGGCGATGTGCGGATACCCAGCTTTCGCGCCATGTCGACGATGTTCTGCGGCCCTACGTCGAGCGCGAGGCGCGCGTAGACGGTGTTGTCCGACTGCACCGTCGCGCTGGCGAGGGACTCGACGCCTGCGTATGTGTGCTCGTAGGTCTGCACCCTCCACTTCAGGGGTGCGTAGTAGAACGGCGCCGACAGGTAGGACGTGGTGAAGGGATCGAGGCCCTCCGAGACCGCCGCCGTCAACGCGATCGTCTTGAACGTCGATCCCGGCTGGCGGGCGCCGCTCGTGACGAAGTTGAACTGGTTCCCGCGCTGCCCCGGCGTGACCGCCGTCATGGCGCGGATCGCGCCGTTGCTCGGGTCGACGGCGACGATCGCGGCGGCGGGATCGGTCGGACGGCCGAGGACCCGCGCCACCGCCGCGGTGGCCGCCCGCTGCAGGTCGGGACGGATGGTCGTATAGACCTTGAGGCCTCCTTCGCGCACGGTGTTCGTCCCGTACGCCTGCTGGAGCAGATCCTCGACGTACCCGAAGAAGTACGGCTCGCGGATCGACGTGTACCGCGTCCCTGGGTGGAGACGCAGCCGGCGGTCGGCGTGAGCAGCGTCGTACTGCGCCTTCGTGATGTCGTTGCTGACGAGCATCGCGTGCAATACCTCGTCGCGACGCGCGAGAGCGTCTGCGGGACGCACGAACGGGTCGTAGATGGACGGCGCCTGCGGCAGTCCCGCGAGAAGGGCGGCCTCGTCGAGCGTGAGCGCGCCGGCGGGCTTCGCGAAATACGTTTCCGCCGCCGCCTCGATCCCGTACGCGTGGTTCCCGTAGTACACCTCGTTCATGTACGCGGTGAGGATGCGCTGCTTCGTCCACTGGCGGCCGAGCTTGATCGCCAGGCACGCCTCGGTGAGCTTGCGCTGCAGCGTCCTCTCGCGGGAGAGGTACAGGTTGCGCACGAGCTCTTGCGTGATCGTCGACCCTCCCTGCACGATCCGGCCGGCTCGCACGTCGGCGACGAGAGCGCGCACGATGCCGATCGGGTCGATGCCGCCGTGCTGATAGAAGCGCCTGTCCTCGATCGCGACGGTCGCGAGCGGCACCCACGCGCTGATCTGCGTCCACGACACCGGCGTGCGGTTGTTGTCGGCGGGGATGACGCCGAGCTCCGAGCCGTCGGCGGCGTAGACGACGGAGTTCTGGCCGACGGTGACCGGACGCAGCGAGCCGAGATCGCAGCTTGCGCCCAGCACCGCCTCGCCGCCGAGCGTCGCAGCGGCCAGCACGAACGGCGCCAGCACGAGCACGAGAGCGACGAGCTTCTTGCGACGACGCTGCCTGCGCAGCTTCTCGCGCCGCTTGCGGCGACGGTACTCGCTCACGTCAGGTCCAGACGCCGAGTGCGCGCAACTTCGCGTGCGCGCGCAGGCGAAGGTCGCTCTCGAGCTTCAGGGCGGCGACGGCGTCGGGCGCGGACGCGCGCAGCGTCACGCTGGCGTTTCCGTCGAGACCGGTCACGCTCACGTTCGGAGTGCGCTCGCCGGCGACGACGTCGCGCAGAGCCCCGACGGCGGCGTCGAGGTCGCAGGTGAGCGGGAGCTGCACGGTGATCTCCGCGAACGTCTCCCGGTTGCGGATCGACGAGTTGAGGATCGAGTCCGAGGAGAGCTTGCTGTTCGGGACGACGAGACGCGTCCCGTCGACGCTACGGATGAACGTGTACATGACGCCGATCTCCTCGACGACACCGTCGATTCCTCCGTAGGTGACGCGGTCGCCGAGCCGCACGGGCTGCGTGATCGCGATGAGGATGCCGGCGACGAAGTTGCTCAGCGTCTGCTGGGAGGCGAAGCCGACGACGAGCGCGAGAACGGCCGACGACGCGAGCAGGCCGCCTGCGATCGCCCGCACCTCGGGGATGACGAGGAGGGCGGAGAAGAGGCCGATGACGAGGATCGCCGCGCTGATGCTGCGGCGGAGGACGCGGTAGCGCGTGACCGCCTCGGGCGGCAGCTGCTTGTGGCGCAGCCAGAGGTCGACGAGGCGCTCGAGCGCCCAGACGGCGGCGAACACGACGGCGGCGATGACGATGCGGTGCCAGAACGGCATGCAGCCCTCCTACTTCGACGCGGGGCCGTCCAACTCTTCCACCGGCCGGCGTCCGGCGAAGCCGTCCTCGATCCGGTGCCACCAGCGGATCTCGTCCTCGCCGAGCTTCCAGCAGAGGAGGACGGTCTCGCTCCGATGAAGCGCCGGGAAGTCGATGAGGCCTTCGTCGAGGTCCTTCACCTCGGCGCCGTGCTCTGCGATCGCGTCGACGGTGCGGGCGAGCGAACGCGCCTCGCGCTCGACGGCCGCGGACGCGTCCGCGAGGACTGCGGGGGGAATCCCTCCTCCGTTCCCCTTGATACGCGCCTCGAGCAGCTCCTGCTGCTCGAGCGCCGCGACGTGCGCACGCCGGTGCTCGACCATCCGCTCGACGAGCGGCCGCACGTCGTCGAGCGTGGCGTTCGCCTCCTCGGGGGTGAAATGCCTCACGCGTCACAGCCTAGGATGCCCGCGTGAGCCGCGCACGTCTCGCCGGGTGGACCGGCCTCGTCGGACTGCTGGCCGCCGTCAACTACTCCGCCCGGTTCGTCGGCTCCTCGCACAGGGCGGCGGCGACGAACGACGTCTACAGCTATTCGGCGTTCGCCGGGGGGCTCGTCGTCTACCTCCTCTGGCTGGGGGCGGTTCTCTGGATCGCCGCCGGACGGCCGGGGCTCCTCGCCCTTCGGCCGCCGCGCTCGATCGCGCGCGCCGCCGGCCTCGCCGTCGGAGCGATCGCCGTCATCTACGCGGTCGAGGCGATCGTCTCGCTCATTCCGCTGCCCCAGAGCCCGGGGAAGGAGCAGGGGCTCGCCCCGACGCACTGGGAGCCGTCGCACGCCGGCGCGTTCGCGGCGAATGTCGTGCTGTTCGCGCTGGTTGCCCCGTTCGTCGAGGAACTGACGTTCCGCGGCGTCGGCCAGTCACTGCTCGCGTTCGCCGGGCGCTGGCCGTCGATCGTGACGGTCGGCGTCGCGTTCGGGCTCGCGCACGGCCTGCTCGAAGCCCTGCTCGTCCTCATCCCGTTCGGCGTCGCGCTCGCGTGGCTGCGCGACCGCACGGACAGCGTCCTCCCGGGGATGGTGGTGCACGGTCTCTTCAACGGCATCGCGCTCGCCGCGTCCGTCCTCTGACGGGCCGGGAGCGACGCGATGCGTCAGTCCTCTTCCTCTTCCTCGTCTTCCTCTTCCTCTTCGACGCCCGCGAAGTCCTCGGGCGTCACCTCGTCGAGGAAGTTCCGGAACTTCGCCACCTCTTCGTCCAGGCGGTCCTGGTCGATCTCCTCGCCCTCGAACTCGATCGCGGACTCCTCGATGACCCGGTCGGCTGCGAAGATCGGCGCCTCCGCGCGGATCGCGAGCGCGATCGCGTCGGACGGGCGCGAGTCGATCTCGATCTCGCCTCCGTCCTGCTGCAGCGTGATCTGCGCGTAGAACGTGTTCTCGCGCAGCTCGGTCACCGTGATCCGCACGATCTGCGCGCCGAGCTGATCGAGCATGTCGCTCAGGAGGTCGTGCGTCATCGGGCGCGGCGGCGCCTGGCTCTGGAGCTTCATCAGGATGGCCGCCGCCTCGGGATGGCCGATCCAGATCGGAAGGAACTTGTTCCCATCGGCGGTCTTCAGCAGGACGATCGGCTGCTTGCCGACCAAGTCGAAGCTCACGCCGTAGATGAGCATCTCCTGCATTCCCCGACCTCGCCTCGAATATAGCTCAGGGCATCGTGCGCAAACCCCGTATCCGCCCGGGCGCCGACACCGTTCAGCCGGCGGATGATCGCCCACTGGCTCGAGGACATCGAGGCGTTCGAGGCCATTTCCCAGGACGCCGAGACCCGCCGCATCTTCCTGCGGATGTCGGCCCTGTCGAAGGGCGGGTCGCTGCCGTGCTTCCTCGACGAGCTCGCGCGCGAGCGCGGCCTGGACGACGAGACGAAGGGCCAGCTCGCCGAGATCGCAGCCGACCGGACGTTCCTGCTGGCGGTGGAGGAATACCTCCGCCGCACCCAGCGCTGCCATTGAGTCGCGCTACACTTGCGCCCGCTCGCGGGCGATTAGCTCAGTCGGTTAGAGCGCCGCTCTGATAAGGCGGAGGTCCGTGGTTCGAATCCACGATCGCCCATCCCGCACCCACTCGCGGCCCTCGTCCGTTCTACCCGTGAGATGCGTGCGATTCCCTACAGAACGTCGCCTGCGGTCCCGGGGCCGATGCTGCTCGCGGTGTACCTCATCGCCGGCGCATTCGTCGCTGCGACCCATCACTACTTCGCCCATCTGCATGCGGCGAAGCAGTACGGCTCGGCGGCGCTCGCGATCCTGCTCTGGCCGCTCCTCTTTCTCGGCGTTCATCTCCACATCCACTAGGTGAGAAGGAGGCCGGCCATGCGCCGGCGCGCAAGCCGGATGCCGAGTGCGCCGAGAACGACGAGATACCCGGCGTCGACGAGATTCGTCCAGCCGACGGTCCCGAGCGTGAAGGAGCGTACGAGGACGATCGCCTCGTACAGGGGCGAGAAGCGCACGACCCACTGCAGCGCGGTCGGATAGACGCTGAGCGGATAGAAGGTCGCGCTGAACAGGAACATCGGCAGCTGCACGAGCTGCACGAGGTCGAAGTCCTGCCAGGTGCGGATGAAGGTCGACGCCGCGATCCCCATGCCCGCGAAGCCGAAGCCGACGACGACCGCGGCCGGCAGCGCGAGCGCGCCCCACCACGAGTGCACGAGCCCGAGCGATGCAGCGGTCACGATGAACCCGGCCGCGTACAAGAGCCCGCGGAACTGCGCCCACGACGTCTCCCCGAGGGCGACATCGGCCGGGCCGAGCGGTGTCGCGAGGACGGCGTCGTACACCTTCGCGTAGCGCAGCTTCCAGAAGACGTTCGTCGTCGCGTCGTAGATCGCGCCGTTCATCGCCGACGACGCGAGCAGCGCCGGCGCGATGTAGCTCGCATACGTGACGCCGTGCACACGGCCGACGAAATGCCCCAGCCCGAAGCCGAGCGAGAAGAGATAGAAGAGCGGCTCGAAGAGCCCGCTGAAGATGATGAGCCACGCACGCCGGTACACCATGAGGTTGCGCTCGAACAGGAGATGGCCGCGCGTGCCTGCGAGCGTCGTCATCGCACGAGCTTCCGCGTGTACGCGCGCTCCGCGAGCCAGAGCCCGGCGGCAGCGAATGCGACGAGGTACGCGACGTGCACGAGCGCCATTCCCCATGTCACCGTGCCGAGCGTGAGATGCCGCGCCAGATCGACGCCGTGCCACAGCGGCGTCGCGTAGGCGAGCTGCCGCAGGCCTTCGGGCAGGCGCGTCACCGGGAAGAACGTCCCCGAGAAGAGGAAGAGCGGGACGACGGCGAACCGGAAGACCGCCGCCAGGTAGCTGTCCTTCGGCGCCCACGCCGCATACGCGGCGAGCGGGGCGCTGAACGCGACGCCGGCGAGCACCGCCACCGGCCAGGCGAGCACCGCGTACGGCGAGTGCAGCGTCCCGAACGCCGCGAGCGCGACGAGATACAGCCCCGTCGAGGCGGCGACGCGCGAGGCGAAGTACAGCTGATGGCCGATCATGACGTCGCGCACACGCAGCGGCGCGGCGAGCATCGCGTGATACACGCGTGTCCATTTGATCGCGCCCATCACAGGCCATGTGCTCTCGAATGCGGCGATGTTCATGCCCGCCGCGACGAGCATCCCGGGTGCGACGTAGGTGACATAGGAGACGCCGAGCGGATGCGCTCCGTGGTTGACGAGCTTGCCGAGGCCGACGCCGAGCGCAGCGAGATAGAGGATCGGGTTGAGGATGCTCGAGACGATGCTCGCGCGCCACAGCCGGCGATAGGACGCGAGCCAGTGCTCGTACGCGAGCATCGCCCCGGTCATCAGTCCACCAGGGTGCGACCGGTGAGCCGCAGGAAGACGTCCTCGAGCGTCGAGCGGCGGACGAGCACGCTCTGCGGGCCGAGGCGCTCGTGCGCGAGCGGGACGAGCGCGTCGCCGTCGTCGGTGTAGAGCAGCACGCGATCCGGGAGCTCTTCGACACGCGCGACGCGCCCGTCGAAGACGCCTTCCACCGGCGGCGTGTCGCCGGCGAAGCGGAGCTCGACGACCTCGCGGGTCGACAGCCGCTGGATGAGCTCGGCCGGCGAGCCTTCCTCCGCGATCCTGCCCTGGTGCATGATCACGAGCCGGTCGCACAGCTGCTCGGCCTCGTCCATGTAGTGGGTCGTCAGCACGAGCGTGACACCGCGCTGCTTCAACCGGAAGAGCCGGTCCCATACGACGTGGCGCGCCTGCGGGTCGAGGCCGGTCGTCGGCTCGTCGAGCAGCAGCAGCTCCGGGTCGTTGACGAGCGATCGCGCGATCGTCAAGCGGCGCTTCATCCCCCCCGACAGCGGCTCGACGGGGTCGTTCGCGCGCTCCTCGAGCTGCACGAACTCGAGGAGGTCGTCCGCTCGAGCGCGGAGCTCCCTGCGGGAGAGGCCGAAGTACCGGCCGTAGATGACGAGGTTCTCGCGGACCGTGAGCTCGTTGTCGAGCGTGTCCATCTGCGGGACGACGCCGAGCCTGCCACGGATCGCCGGCCCGTCTGTCAGCGGGTCGAGACCGAGCACGCGCAGTGTCCCGTCGGTCACGGGCGAGACGCAGCCGATCATGCGCATCGTCGAGCTCTTTCCGGCGCCGTTCGGGCCGAGGAAGCCGAATGCCTCGCCCTTGCGGACGTCGAAGTCGATCGCGTCGACGGCGCAGAGCGGGCCGAAGCGCTTCGTCAGGCCGCGTGCGTGGATGAGCGCGCCGCCGTCGGGCACGCTCCGACGTTACATGCGCTCGAGCGCCTCCGCGATCTCCTCGAGCTCGTGCTCGTCGGCGAAGGAGATCTCGATGCGGGAGCTCGTCACCCGCGCATGGAAGCCGGTGATGCGCGCGAGGCCTTCGCGCACGCGGGCAGCGAGCGCGGGGTCGACCGGCGACGACTTCACGCGCGGCTTCTGCTTCGCGCCGGCCCACTTCGCGCGCTGCTCGGCGACGCGAACGGAGAGCCCCTTCTGCACGATCTCGCGCGCGAGCCGGCGGCGGCCCTCGTGTTCCGGCACCGCCAGGACGGCGCGGGCGTGGCCTTCGCTCAGCTGGCCGCGCTCGACCATCCCGAGCACGTCGTCCGGAAGCTCGAGCAGGCGGATGCGATTCGACACCGACGGCTTCGACCGGCCCACGCGCTCGGCGACGTCGCCGAGGGAGAGCCCGAACTCGTCGATGAGAACGGCGTAGGCACGTGCCTCCTCCACCGCGGTCAGCTGCTCGCGGGCGACGTTCTCGACGAGACCGAGGAGGAGCGTGTCGCGGTCGTCCGCCTCGCGCACGACCGCCGGAACGGTCGTGTGCCCCGCCTCGCGCGCCGCGCGCCAGCGGCGCTCACCGGCGACGATCTCGTAGCCGCCGGCGGTGCGCGGCCGGACGAGGAGCGGCTGGATCACCCCCTGCGCGCGGACCGACTCGGCGAGGCCGGAGCCCGCCTCGCCGTCGAAGCGCTTGCGCGGCTGTCGCGGGTTCGGGTGGACGGCGTCGACGGGAAGCTCGAGGAGCTCGCTCGCGCTCGGCTCCGCCCCGCCCATGAGGAGCTCGAGCCCTCGCCCGAGCCCGCGCCTGTTAGCTGCGCTCGACAAGCTCCATCGCCACCTTCCAGTAGGCGTCCGCTCCCGCTGAGCGGCGATCGTAGGCGATCGCCGGGAGGCCGTGGCTCGGCGCCTCGGCGAGGCGGATCGAGCGTGGCACCGACGTCCTGAAGACGAGCGGGCCGAAGTGCCGGCGCACCTCGGCCTCGACGTCCTGGGCAAGCCGCGTGCGCGCGTCCACCATCGTCAGCAGGACGCCGCCGATGCCGAGGCCCGGATTGAGCCGGCGCCGGATGAGGTCGATCGACTGCATGAGCTGCGTCAGCCCCTCGAGCGCGTAGTACTCCGCCTGCACCGGGACGAGGACGCGGTCGGCCGCGGCCAGGGCGTTGACCGTGAGCGGGCCGAGGGCGGGCGGGCAGTCGACGAAGACGAAGTCGTACCGGGACGTGCCGGACGCGAGCGCCTGTGCGAGATAGCGCTCGCCGTCCTCGCGCGCCGCGAGCTCGACGACGGCCCCGGCGAGGTCGGGTTTCGACGGGACGAGGTCGAGGTTCGCGAACGCGGTGTGCTTCGCCAGGTCGGCGAGCGGAGCGCCGTCCAGGAGGTCGTAGCTCGACGTGCCGTTCGCCCGCATCCCGAGGCCGGAGGTGGCGTTCGCCTGCGGGTCGAGATCGATGACGAGGGCGCGCTCGCCCGCCTCGGCCAGGCAGGCGGCGAGGTTGATCGCGGTGGTCGTCTTGCCGACCCCGCCCTTCTGGTTCGCGAGCGCGTAGATCCGGGCCATCGGGGTCCATTGTCTCTTTGGCGCCGGACAGGGGGAGATCCTTCCGCAGGCCGCGGCGCTCAGCCGAGCGGGCGCTTCTTCGGCATGCCCGCGCGGCGCGGGAAGCCGGGCGGCGTCGGGGCGAGCTTCCGCAGGACGACGAGCCCTTCCCGCTCGTCGGGGACGTCCCCTCCGAGGAGCGAGGAGACGCGTGCGACGACCGACAGGTCGGCGCTCGGGCCGAGCCAGAGCACCGCCGCGCCGCCGGGGCGGACGAGCGAGAGGGCGAGCTCCGCGGCGACCGGCGGCTGCGCGAGCGCCTTTGCGAGCGCGACGCCGTAGGCATCCGCGGGCTGCTCCTCCGCGCGACCCCGGAGGACGCGCGCGTTGCGCGGCGCCCACCGCTCGAGGAAGTCGCACTTGCGCCCCTCCGCCTCGAGTAGCGTCACGTCGCGCTCGGGGAGCGCCAGCGCGAGCGGGATCCCGGGCGACCCGCCGCCTGAGCCGACGTCGACGATCGGGCCGTCGAACCCGCGCAGGACGTCGACGGCGCGCAGCGCGTCCTCGACGAGCATCGCGCGTGCCTCGCCCGCGTCCCGGATCGCCGTCAGGCCGCGGGTCGCGAGAACCGCCTCGAGCCAGCGCTCGAGCGCGTCGCTCACGCGCGGACGAGCTCGTGCCAGAGGAGGCCTCCGGTCGCCGAGAAGCCGGCGAGCGGGCGGCCCGGGGCGATCCCGTCGTACACCGCCGCCCATCGGAACGGAGACGCGGCGACCGCCGCGCCCCACGTGTCCGCCGTCCAGTAGCTCATGACGTGCTCGTGCTCGTGCACCTCGCCCGCCCGCGGGCCGTCGAGCACCTCGAAGATCGAGCGGTGCAGCTCGCTGCCGGCAGCGGCGTCGCGCGTCTCCACCGTCCACGTCGCACGCACGTGCCATCCGTCACGCTCGACTTCCCATCGCGACTCGTTGCCGACTTTCGCGCCGAGCGCGAGCTGCACGAGATAGCGCGCGCCGGGTCGCAGCGCGCGCCCCATCGCCTCGAGGTGATCGCCGAGCGCTGCGTGCGAGAGATGCCCGAGCGTGTTGATCGGGCAGATCCCCCCGTCGAACGGGCCGAGCTCGAACCTCGTCATGTCGGCGAGGACGACGGTCGCGCCGGTGCCGCGGGCGCGTGCCCGCTCGACCATCGCCGGCGAGCGGTCGATCCCGGTGACGGCGAGACCGCGTCGCGCGAGCGGCTCGAACATGCGGCCGGCGCCGCAGCCCGGCTCGAGCACGGTGCGGCAGCCGGAGCCGAGGCGGTCGACGAGCCAGTCCGCCTCGTTCTCGATGTCCCACTCGAAGACGAGGTCGTACAGGTCGGCGAGATCGGCGTAGAGGTCGCTCACGCGGGAACGACGACGACGTAGCGATTCGGCTCGAGTCCCTCCGAGCGCGTCGCGACGCCCGGGTGCTCCTTCAACACGAGGTGCACGACCTTGCGCTCCACTGCGGTCATCGGCTCCAGCTCGACCGCGCCGCCCGTCACGCGCACCTGCTCCGCAGTCCGCAACGCCATCGCCTCGAGGGTGGCGCGGCGCCGGTCGCGATAGCCCGCGGCGTCGACGACGACCTCTCTGCGGGGCTCGCCGCCGCTCCGGTGCGCGATCGCGTTCAGCAGGTACTGCACCGCGTCGATCGTCTGGCCGTGACGCCCGATGACGAGACCTGCGTCAGCCGCGACGAGCGTCGCCGTCACCGTGTCCTCCTCCTCGCGCACGTCGATGCGGGCGTCGACTCCGATCGCCGCGGTGAAGCGCGCGAGCAGGAAGCGCACGTCGGCCGCGAGATCCGAGGAGGGCTCCTCGGGCGGGGCCGTGATCGCGTCCTCGGGAACACGCGCGACGACGCGCGCAGGCGCGTACCCGACGCCGAGCAGGCCGCGCTCGCCCTCGGAGACGACCTCGAACTGCACCGCTCCCTTGTCCAGCCCGGGGTGGCGCAGCTCGAGCTCGCGCAGCGCCGCCCACTTCGCCTCGCCGACCGTCTCCCCCGTGGCTTCGACGGTCCGGTCGCTCATCGCCGGCGGGCCGTGCCCTTCTTCCGCCGCACGCGGCGCGGCTGCCCGCCGCCGGACGGCCGCTCTGCCGGCTCCTTCGGCTTCTCGGGCGAGGACGGCGACGCGCCGTTGCCGCCGGTGTCGTCCTTCGGCGGCGTGCGCGAGCTCCTCCGGAAGAGATCGGGCGGCGGCGTCTTCGGCATCAGCCGCCTCGTGATCAACCCCTGTCCGACCGTCCACAGGTTCGTCGTCACCCAGTAGAGGACGAGTCCGGCCGGGAAGCGCGCGATCACGAACACGAAGACGAGCGGCATGATCATGAACAGCGTGCGCTGCATCTTGTCCGCGGTCGCCGACATGTACAGGGTCGACGCCATCTGGCTCAGCACGTACACGACGAGCAGCACGTAACCGCCCCAGTGCGTCGTCGTGTGGGCCGCGATCGACGGGACGAAGTGCAGGAACGAGAGATCCGATCCCTTGGGCGCGTGAAAGTGCCGAAGCGAGTAGTAGAGCGAGATGAAGACCGGAAGCTGGAACAGCATCGGCAGGCAGGAGGCCGCGGGGTTGATGTTGTTCTCGCGGTAGAACTTCATCAACTCCTCGTTCTGCTTCTGCTTGTCGCCCTTGTACTTCTTCTGGATCTCCTTCATCTCCGGCGCGTGTGCCTGGAGCGACTGCATCGAGTGGATCTGGCGCACCGTCAGCGGCACGAGCACGATGCGCACAAGGATCGTCAGCGCGACGATCGACCACGACCACGGGAGACCGACGTTCGAGTGGAAGAAGTCGAGGATCGACTTCATCACGTCCTCGAGCGGCTGGAGGATGCTGAACAGCATCACGGGTAATCAACTCCCCCGGGGGA
>JAGWRZ010000065.1 GCA_028876365.1 Acidobacteriota bacterium
GGTCGGGCTGCGCGACCACGATCTGCCGGTCGAACCGGCCGGGGCGCAGCAGCGCCGGGTCCAGGATGTCAGGCCGGTTCGTGGCCGCGATCACGATGACCCCGCCCTTGGTGTCAAAGCCGTCGAGCTCCACCAGCAGCTGGTTGAGCGTCTGCTCGCGCTCGTCATGACCGCCGCCGAAGCCGGCTCCGCGGTGCCGGCCGACCGCGTCGATCTCGTCAACGAACACGATCGCGGGGGCGTTCGCCTTGGCCTGCTCGAACAGGTCGCGGACCCGGGACGCGCCGACGCCGACGAACATTTCGACGAAGTCCGAACCCGAGATCGAGTAGAACGGGACCCCGGCCTCGCCGGCCACCGCCCGCGCCAGCAGCGTCTTGCCGGTGCCCGGCGGCCCGTACAGCAGCACGCCCTTGGGGATGCGCGCGCCGAGCGCCTGGAACTTCTTCGGGTTCTCGAGGAACTCCTTGATCTCCTGGAGCTCCTCGACGGCCTCGTCGACGCCGGCGACGTCCTTGAAGCCGATCTTCGGCGAGTCCGGCGTCATCCGCTTCGCGCGGGACTTGCCGAAGCTCATCACCTTCGAACCGCCGCCCTGCACCTGGTTCATGAGGAAGATCCAGAAACCGAAGAGGAGGACGAAGGGGAGCAGGCTCGTGAGGATCGACCACCACGGCGAACCGCCGATGCCCTTCGAGTTGAACTGGACGCCGTGCGAGACCATCGTCTGTTCGAGCTGGGCCTCCGCCTGCGGCGACGCGTAGTGGACGGAGTACTTCTGGCCCGAGGTGGTCGTGAGCGACAGCGACTGCTTGTTCGGGTCGATCGTGACCGGCCCCGAGATCGCCGCCGGCGTGTTCCGGATGATCTGGTAGACCCGCGACGTCGTCGCCTGGGTCGTCTTCGTCCCGTGGCTTCCGAGGGTCTGCAGGGCCAGCCAGACGAGCGCTGCGATGATGATCAGCGGGAAGAGCGCGCTGCGGAAGAATCGATTCACGCGGAAAGCCTCCCAGGCAGGGTACCAGCGTCCACCTAGTTATCGGGCTTTCGCGCCCGACGGTTACGCCCCTCGTACGAGCTCAGGGGGCGTCCCGGATCCGGGCCGGGTCGAGGACCCCCACGTAGGGCAGGTTCCGGTACCGCTCGGCGAAATCGAGCCCGTACCCGATGACGAAGCGGTTCGGGATCTCGAAGCCGACGTAGCGGACCGGCACGTCGATCTCGCGGCGCTCCGGTTTCGTCAGGAGCGCGCAGACTTCGAGGGTCGCGGGGGCCCGAGCCTCGAGGTTCCTGATCAGGTACGAGAGCGTGAGACCGGAGTCGATGATGTCCTCGACGACGAGGACGTGCCGGCCCTCGATGTTGATGTCGAGGTCCTTGAGGATGCGCACGACGCCGGAGGAGTCGGTCGAGTCGCCGTAGCTCGAGATGGCCATGAAGTCGATCTCACACGGAATCGCCAGGTGGCGCATGAGATCGGCCATGAAGAACACGGCGCCCTTGAGGACGCCGACGAGGAGCAGATCGCGCCCCGCGTAGTCGGCGGAGATCTCCTCGCCGAGCTCGGCGACGCGCTGCTGGAGCGCGTCCGCCTCGATCAGCACCTCTGTCACGGCGCGCTCGAGATCAGTCGTGTTCAACGGTCACGTCCGGATGCTCGAGGATGCCGGGGATCGCGATCACCTCGTCCCCGCGCACGACGAGCGGCCACGCCTCGCGCTCGGAACGGGGGATCTTCGCGTCCACGAATACGTCCTGGATCTTCTTTCGTCGGCCGGCGAGCCGGTCCCCGGCCCGCCATCCTCGTACCTTAAGTCCTTCCACCGGCGACCGGATCACCCACCCGCCCCAGCGCACCTCGCCGTTCAGGTCGACGGGGCCGCGCTCGAGCCATAGGCGGTCGTACTCGCGCACGGCCATGAGGCCGCCCCCGAGATCGACGCGCCGCGACCCGGGCGCCGAGGCGAGGAGCTCGGCCAGCTGTGGCGGCAGCGTCTCGCGCGTGTCGAGCGCGCGCAGGATGTTCGCCTCCGCGTAGGGATGCAGCCGCCGCAGCAGCGGCAGGATCTCGTCGCGGATGAGACCGCGCTTCGTGTCGAGGTTGCTCGCATCGACGCGAAACGGAAGCCCCTGCGCCTCGCAGTACGCCTTCGTGTCGCTGCGCGAGACGTCGAGAAGCGGATGGATGACGCCGTCCGGCCGCGACGGAGCCATCCCCGTCGTGGTGCCACGCGACACGAGCCGGTAGAGGATCGTCTCGACCTGGTCGGAGGACGTGTGCCCCGTCGCACGCAACCGGTCGCGCGCGACCGAGTAGCGCTGCTCGCGCAACTCGGCCTCGGAGAGGCCGCGGCCGTCGAGCTCGACCACCTCGGCGCCGAGCACCTCGGCGCAGAAGCGCGCGTCGGCCTCCGACGCCTCGCCGCGCAGCTTGTGGTTCACATGCAGCGCCGACACGCCGTACTCGAGCGATCTGAGCGCATGCCACAGGCTCGTCGAGTCCGCGCCGCCGGAGACGAGGCACGTCACTTCGCCGCCCGGCTCGATCAGCTCGTGCGCGCGGATGAAGCTCTCGACGCGCTCGAGCATCAGAAGATGAGGGAGCGGTAGAAGATCGTCCGGCGCATCCCGATCGCCTCGTAGACGTGGACGGCGACGTCGTTCTCCGGCCGGACGAAGAGGCAGATCGACGGGACGCGCGCGAGCAGCATGCGGCAGAGATCTCGCATCCCGCGTTGCGCGTAGCCGCGATTGCGCACGTGCGGGTCGACCCACACCTGTTGCAGCTGAGCGGCGGCGGGCGTCCACGCGGATGCCTCCGCCTTGAAGCGGATGACGCCGTCTTCGGCCCAGAGCCACGAGCGGCCGTCCTCGATCTGCATGCGCGTGCGCCAGCGAAAGCCGTCCGGGTCGCGCTGCAGCGGATCGATGCCGATCTCCTCGCGATGCGCCGCCGAGCAGGCGGGCACGAGCAGCTCGAGGTCGGCGAGCCGCGCCGGGCGCAGGCCCGTGTCGCCGGGCTCGGGCGGGACGCGGAGCGTGTAGACCGGCTGGCCCGGCCGGTCGTCGCGCGGGCGCGGGAAGCGCCCTCCGGCGGCGTCCCACAGCGCATCGACGGCGCCCTCCTCGCCGATGATCATCCGCGCCTGCCCCCGCAGGGCCGCCTCCGCGAACGCGCCGCA
>JAGWRZ010000066.1 GCA_028876365.1 Acidobacteriota bacterium
CCTCCGCACCCCTCGCTCGACATCACCGACCGAGCGAGCCTCCAAAGCGGCCCGGACGCGATCAGCGGCGCCGCGAGTGGTGCACTTTTCGATTGCAGATCCCGGTGCAGTATTGGACTGCGCGCGTCAGCTGGCGCACGCGCCGGTGTCACGCGTGAGCGCCGGTCGCTGGGTCGATGCGGCTACCTCAGCGGGCCGATTTCAGCAGGGACGAGCCGCAGACCGCAAAGATATCGAGGCGCAATCCCGTCATCCGCCGGGGGCAGCTCGTGTTCTCCCCAGGCTTGAAGACATCCCTGTGGGAGGATTCCTGCATGAGTCTCGTCCTGGGTATCACGCACCATGCAGGAGTACGTCTCGCCGAAGTCGCATTCCTTCTCCTCGTAATCGCGGGCATCTGGCTTGCCGCATCGGAGTTCCTCGCCCCGAACAGATGGGGCGCATTCCGGAGAGTCGTCGCGGGCATCGCGCTGGCGGTCGGCGGCGTGCTTCTAATCGTTGCCGCGCATTGGGGGCACTTCGGCTAAGAAGCTCTCACATGGCGACACGAGCGCTCATGTGTGAGAGCGTCTAAGAGCGTCACCAGGCTCCGAGGCGGTGACACGCCCGCATGCTCGGAGTACATTCCCGAACGCTGGCGCAGGGAGTGGATGTGCGCCCACCCGTTGTCCTGAGTGGGCGCGTCCACCGGTCGGGTGCCTTGTCAGTGGCCGGGGGGCGGGCCGGGGGGGCCGAGGATCTCGAACCCGTTGTTCTTGGCGATGGGGGCGAGTCGGGCCATGTCCGGGTGGCCTTCAGCCGGCGGCGGGAGGACGCGTTCGGGGGCGGGCTGGCCGACTTCTCTCTGGAATCCCTCGAATTGCATCGGTGCGAACCCGACCAGTGCTCGTGCTCCGCCTGCCTCTGCGTAGAAGGTGTGCGGCACGCCCTTGGGGCCGAACGCGAACGAGCCGGCCCGGAGGGAGAGGCGGGTGTCGCCGACCCAGAAGGTGATCTCGCCCTCGAGGACGTAGAACCACTCGTCTTCTTCGGGATGGACGTGCCAGGGCGAGCCGAGACCCTCTGGCACGACGACCTCGACCAGGCCGTATGCCCCGCCGGTGTCGCTGCGGCCGATCTTGATCGTCTGCAGCATCCCGAGCAGCCAGAACGCTTCACCCTCGTCTTCGTGCAGCGCGTATCCGAGCCGTGCTCGGTCCGGAGCGATGGCGACCATGCGTGTACTCCCTTCCCGGTTGCTGATATGTTGCGCAACAGTCTATGAGCAAACAGTTGCAAAGCGGACTATCGTCGAGAGAACGAACGGTGTCAAGCCCCTCACCGGAGCGGCTGCGCGCCTGGCGACTGTTCTTCGAGAGCGCGCTGGCGCTCCTCGACGTGCTCGACGCCGAACTGGAGCAGGCCGTCGGCATCTCCCAACGCTGGTACGACGTCCTCGTCCACCTGGAGGACGCGCCCCGCGGCATCGCGATGAACGAGCTCGCCGAGCGGATCCTCTACAGCAAGAGCGGCTTCACGCGAGTCGTCGACCGAATGGAAGAGGCTCAGCTCGTCCGCCGCGCTCGCCCAGAGAACGACCGGCGCACGATCCTCATCCTTCTCACCGACAAAGGCACCGAGATGCTAGGGCGCGCCCGCCGTCACCACCGAGACGGAATCCGGCGGCACTTCTCCCAACACCTCACCAACGCCGACATCAAAGCGCTCACCCACGCACTCGAAAAAGTCAGCTCCCACGCACGACCGCTCCGCCCCGGCCGCATCGGCGGCTGAACGGGCGACGCCTCCGGTCGGCTCGTTCGTCGGGACGAAAGCGTTATCGCTCGTTCGGGCCGGGCCAGGTTCCGGTGAGTCGCTCGAATCCCCGCGCGCCGGCGCGGTCGATCACAGCCTTGACTGCGCCGAAGATCGCCCCCTGGGCTGCTGCGGCGGTGACCACCTCGCGCCATCCCTTCCCTTTGTCTGTGGCCTCGGGGGCCTCTGTCTCGTGCGCGGCCGCGCGCCAGACTCGCTTGAAGATCGCGCCGGCGACAACGCCGCCGAGAACACTGACGATCAGGCCGAGCGGCTTGTACATCATCCGCATCGTCGACGTATTCCCGTACCGCGTCATGTAAACCCGGACGGTGCTTGAGAGTCGTGCCGCGATTCCCATCTCGCGGCTGCCGGCGTAACCATCTCGAAGACACTGGCGTTGGCTGACCATGCAACGATCGAGAGATCGCAGTCTTCGTGGTGCCCACTCGGCGTGACCGCGGTAGACGAACGGAAACGAAGACGGCGCCGTCCGCGCACGCGGGTGGACACGACGCAGGCCGCGAGCCCATGGCTTCTGCGTCCCTATCTGCGAGCGCTCGGGCCTGGGCTCGTCACGGGCGCTTCGGATGACGACCCCTCGGGGATCGCGACCTACTCGCAGGTCGGCGCCAGCTTCCGCTTCGGCCTCCTCTGGACGGCACTGCTCACTCTTCCGCTGATGACGGCGGTGCAGGAAATTTGCGACCGCACTGCGCTTGCGACCGGAAAAGGACTCGGCGAGCTCTCGACCGTCCGGCTCGGCACTCGCGGGCGGTACGTCGTGATCGGTCTGGTCTCTCTCTTGATCGTCGCGAATGCCCTGAACATCGCTGCCGACCTGATCGCGGTCGGTTCCGGGATGAACCTGCTGCACGCCGGCCCCACCGTCGTCTGGGCGGTCATCGCGGGCGCGGCGATCACGATTCTGATCATCAGCGGCTCGTTCGAGCTGGTCGCCCGCGTCTTCAAGGTGCTCTGTCTCGCGCTGGTCAGCTACATCGCGATGCTGCTCGTCGTCCACGTCAACTGGGCCTCCGTCGCACATTCGACCTTCGTGCCCCGCTTCTCTCTGAAAGGCAACTACCTCGGACTTCTCGTCGCCGTGCTCGGAACGACGATCTCGCCGTACCTCTTCTTCTGGCAAAGCCTGCACCGACTCGAAGAGATGCGGGACGACCCTGCCGGCGGGAGTCAGCCCGAACCACTCGCCCGTAGAAGCGGCCGCGCCGAACGAATGAAGAGACGCACGAGCCGCCTCGATGTCTTCACCGGGATGGCGTTCTCCAACATCGTCATGTTCGCGATCATCGTCACGACCGCTGCAACACTCGGAAGCCACGGAAGGAACAGGATCCAAAGCGCCGCCGAGGCGGCCAGCGCGCTCCGCCCGATCGCCGGACACGTGGCCTCCGTCCTGTTCGCGCTCGGATTCATCGGGTCGGGTGTGCTCGCCGTCCCCGTCCTCGCCGGAGCCGGCTCCGCCGGCATGGCCGGGCTCCTCGGAAAGACCGCCGGCTTCTCCCGCTCGCTCCGCCGCGCCCCCATCTTCTACGGCCTCGTCCTACTAGGGACGCTCGGCGGAACCGCCCTCAGCCTCCTGGGCGTCAACCCCATCAAGCTGCTCGTCCTCGTCGCCGTCATCAACGGTGTCGCCGCGGCACCATTCCTCGTCCTGGTGATGCTCATCTCCGGCGACCGCACGATCATGGGCAGGTACGCCAACGGCAGACTGGCGACCACACTCGGGTGGACCACCACCCTCCTCATGGCCGGCGCGGCAATCGCGCTCTTCGCATTCGCCCACGGCGGGGGCCTCTACTGACACTCGAGCCGCGGCTCGGGTGACATTCCCGAACGGCGGCGCATGCGAGCTGCGCGCGTCCTGCAGGCTATGTCTAGGGTCTGCGCATGGATGAGGAGGTCGTGCCGGTCCTCTACGTCGAGGATGCATCGAGGGCGGTCGCCTGGTATCAGCGGCTCGGCTTCTCGAAGGAATGGGAGCACCAGTTCGAGCCCGGCTTCCCCTCGTTCGTCTCAGTGGCGCGCGGGCCGGTTCGGCTGTACCTCTCCGAGCACAAGGGCGATGCCCGCCCGGACACGCTGATCCACCTCTACGTCGGGAACATCGACGACGTAGCGAGCGAGTTCTCGGTCACCGTCGATGAACAGGGCCTCGCCGGGCGCGAGTGCGCGCTCGTCGACCCGGACGGGAATCGTCTGCGAGTCGCCACGCGCCGCGGCTGATCGCCGCTCGGTCACTCGGGCCAGGCGGACGAAGGGACCGTCGGCTTCGCTCAGCGGGATGATGTCAGCAACGACCGTCCGCAGATCGCGAACACGCCGATGCTGAGAAAGCCCGTCATCCACTGCGCCGCGCTCGTGCTCTCCCCTGGCTTGAAGACGTCGTGAAAGAAGAACACATCCACGAGGAGAAAGCCGCCGATCAGCGCGATGTCGACCAATCGCCTCATGACGCCGATTGTAGTCGACCGATCTGTTCCACCTCCACCGCGACGGCGATCGTGACGGCGAGCTACCACCAAGCGTCCGTACCCTTGGTGCCATGTTCCGCCGGGCGCTCGTCGCAGCAGTCGTCGTTCTCGCGCTCGCCGCGAGCGCGGCGGCGGCAGTCCTGCAGGCGGCGGCCGGGACGAACCAATCGGTTCTCACCCACACGCTGGTCGTCGCAGTCGAGAAGAACCTCCCCCTCGCAGCCGAGAAGAAGCTTGCTGTCCTCGTTCTCATCAGCCGGAACGGCGCCGCTCCTGCCGGTGCCGTGGCCACGCCGAACAAGCCCCTGACCGTTCTGCTCGACGATGGCGGGCTCTATCGTGTCAAGGCAGAGATCGACGTCTCGTGCAAAGGCAGCTGCGAAGCGACCGTCCGCATCTCCGGCTCGGCCGCTCACAAGCTCGAAGTCGTCCCGAGCTGTCGGTTCAGAAGCTCAGGCTTCGTCTGCAGCAAGATCGAGATCGTCAAGGCCTACTGACTCTCGCGGCCGCAGGCGGAGGAGAAGCGGAGGGGCCCCGCCACGGCCCCTCGCATCGGATCACCCGGTGGCTACTGCCCGCAGAACTGGGCGGCGATCGCCTGAATGTCCTGCACGGTCAGCGCGTTGCCGTTCGCCGTCTCGTACTGCGACAGCTGGCCCAGACCTCGCGCATCCTGCACGCCGGCGTTCTTGCCGAGTTGTGCGAGGTATGCGACCGTCTGGCCCTGGCAATTCGCCGTACCGGGTGTGCCCGGCTGCGACCCGCCCGCTACGGCCGGCGCCGCTGCGAACCCGAGCGACCCGAGCGCGCAACCGAGTGCGATGAGCTTCCTCATCCCTGACCCCTTTCTAGAGTGCGTCGCCCTCGACGACGCGGTTGTGGCGAGTCTACGCCTTCGGTGGCGTGCGAAAGTCTTCACGAATCTTCTCGCCGCCTTCGCGTCGAATTGACGTCTGCCTAACGCGGTCCTCGTAGGTTTCCGCCAGAAGGTGCGAGGCGCGGTCTCCGGTCGGAGACGAGATCACGATACGAAGGAGTTCCATGAAGCGCATCGTGTTGGCGCTCGCAGCCGCGGCGGTCGGATCCGCACTCGCCGCCGTCGGCGCCTCGCAGGCATCGGCCCAGAGCAGTCCGTTCGACACGTCTGTGGCGTTCCTCTGCTACTCGAAGTTCCAGGTCGACCCGGGTGTGTGGCCACTCGAGAAGACCAACTACACGATTCACGACACGGCCTCGACGCTGCTCGGAATGGGGTACTGGTCGCCGTTCGCGGAGAAGTCGGTGGCCACGCGGACCGAGCTTCCGGGCGGCTACTACCTCACCTGCAACCTGCCCGCCGGCATGAGCCCCGTCGTCGGCACGCTCCCGAAGCAGTCGACCTCGTCGCCCGAGCTCGTGACCCAGAAGGGCGCGCTCGTCCCCAAGACGCTCAAGTACGCGGGTGAGCCCGGCTTGTACCCGCTGGCCGCCTGAGCTCAATTCGTCCCGAGTTGGGCTCCGGGAGGCGCCTCGCACGCAACGCCCGGAGCCCGACGACCCTCTCGGCCGACCGATCCCCGCCGGTTAGCGGGGCTCGGCCGAAGGGAAGCGCGGATCGTTCCTGATCGAGGCGAGGTCGTCCTCCGTCTGCGCAGGCCCGCGCAGCCGCGGATGCCTCTCCACCGCGCGGACGACCTCCTCGATCGCGCGGTCGCGGTTTCCCGCGCGCGCCTCGACGCAGGCGAGGTGATAGTGGATCGAGGGATGATCGTTCTCCGCGATCGCGTCCTCGAGAATCGTGCGTGCCGTGTCCCAGTCACCGGCGTTCCGCGCCGGGAGCGAAGGGAAGATGAACTCCCACGCCGAGATCTCGTGCACCCCGGGGGTGCCGCCGACCGCGAGCACGGTCGTTCCCGCCTCCTTCGCGATCGCGTGCCGGCGCTGGCCGGGGTCGTCGAGGAAGACGATCGTGCCCCACGGCGCGTCGACCTCCGCGCCGTCGATCGTGAAGGTCGCATGCCCGCGTACGACGACGTAGGCCTCCTCGTGCCCGCTCGGCTCCTCGGTGTGGTCCTCGACCACCTCGTCGCCGGCGTTCTCGGCCGTGTACGCGTTGATGCCGAAGGCCGTGATGCCGAGCGGCCTGCGCACCGGCTTCCAGACGAGCGTCCCGAGCACCGGAAAGCCGTCCAGGTCATCGAGCCGGAGCGTCTTCATCCCGCAGCGCCGTCAGAACGACCGGGTCGATCGCCTCATTCCCGTCGACGCGCTCCTCGAGGTTGGCGACGCCGGCCCAGTCGTCGAGCGACGCGAATCCGAGCCGCTCCAGGCTGTCGCGCACCTCGTCGGCGAGCGCGCCCTCGAGCGGCAGCCACTCGTCGCGCGGCGTCCTGCCGAACAGACGCTCGTGCAGCGCGTACAGGCGGCGGAGCTCGTCGATCGGCGCCGGGTGGTCGTCGACGCGGAGGTCGACGAGCACGTCGGAGAGGCCCGCGTATCCGCCGTCTCGCTCGACGACGAGGAGCGCGGCCGACTGCTGGCCGCGGCGGTCGCCGCCCGCCGCCTGCGCGGCGGCGAGGCAGTCGATCAGCCGCCCGGCGAGCGGGCGCCCCGCGGTCGCCTCGAAGGTCTCGGCGAGCGCGTCCACCGTCTCCGCTCCGACGAGGATGTTCCCCTGCGCCGCATAGCCGTCGCCGGTGCGGTGGCCCGCCCAGTCCATGCAGCCCGCTCCCGTCCACGAGGCGCTCCCGCCGCGTGCGTCGACGACGCCGAGCTGCCGCTCGTCCCGTCCCTCGTCGGCCTCGACGAGCCGGCGCACGACCTCGTCGGCGTTCAGCCCCTCGCGGAGCAGCGCGAGGCCGTCGGGCCCGTAGCGCGGGTTCGCATACGCCTGCGTCGCGATCGCGCCTGCATGCGGCTCCGCCCACGAGACGACGGAGCCGACGGCGAGGAACTTCGACTGCACGACGACGCCCCACTGCGCGCCGTCGCGCGCGACGAGCGAATAGGTCATCTACCGTAGGTGAGCTCGGTGAGGTCGAGCGCGAGCAGGTCGTCGCGATCCGCCGGGACGAGGACGCACGACACCTCCGGCCGCGCGAGCGCCTCCTTCACCGCGGCGGGCGACGAGGCGCGCACGACGACGGGCGTGCCCTCGTCGAAGGCGCGCCGAAGCCGCTCCGGGTCCACCCCCGGAAGGACGAGCGCGCCCTCGACGTCGACCTCGCCCTCGCGCGCGAGCTCGGGCACCCTGCGGCCGGTGGCGCCGAACCAGCGCTCCCTCATACCGTGATCGACTGGCCCGGCTCGATGTCCTCGACGGTGACGTTCGGAGCGAGCTTCTTCAGCTCGGCGGGCGTCCCGACGAGCGGCGGGAACGTGCCGTAATGGCACGGGAGGCACCGCTTCGTGCCGAGCAGCTCGAGCGCGAGGGCGGCCTGCTTCGGGCCCATCGTGAAGAAGTCGCCGATCGGGAGGACGGCGAGGTCGGGCGCGTACAGCCGTCCGATGAGCGCCATGTCGCCGAAGACGTCGGTGTCGCCCGCGAAATAGACGGCCTTGCCGTCCGCCTCGGCGACGATCCCCGCCGCCTCGCCGCCGTACGACCCGTCGGGCAGGCCGCTCGAGTGCTGCGCTCCCACGAGCGTGAAGCGGACGCCGCCGGCCTCGGTGGCGCCGCCCTTGTTGCCGCACTGGAGCTTCGACTCGTCGACGCCGTGCTTGCTCGCGAGCCAGTCCCCGATCTCGATCATCGCGATCACCGTCGCGCCGTGCTTCTTCGCGAGGTCGGCGACGTTCGCGATGTGATCCATGTGCCCGTGCGTGACGGCGATCACGTCGACGCGCTCCGGCTCCTTCTCGGCGTCGGGGCATTTCGGGTTGTGGGTCAGGAACGGGTCGACGTAGACCCGCGTCCCGTCGCTCGTGTCGAAGCGAAACGATCCGTGGCCGATCCATGTCAGTTCCATGGCACGAGCCTAACCGGGAAGGAGCGTCCGGTGCCGCAGCGAACCTTTCCGGGTGCGCCCCGCTCACATCGCGCCCGGCATCGCGCTCTCGGCGGTGCTCGCAGACGCCGGAGGCGCGCACGGCCTCGCCGCCTGGCTCGTCCTCCTCGCGCTTCCGGTCGCCGCGGCCGCCGCGTTCCTCGCGATCAGCGACGCGCTCGCGGGGACGGCGCACCGTCTTCCCGCCGTGACCGGCTCGCTCGCGCTCGCCCTGCTCGTGCTCGGATCCGCCGTCCGCCAGGCCGCACCCCGCGGGCACGTCCCCGCGCTCGCGGTCAGCACGATCGTCGTCGCTCTCGCCTGCTACGCGCTGCCCGCCGCCGTGTGGCTCCTGTCGGAGCCCGTCCGCTCCGTCAGAACGGCAGCGCCGAGGCCGCGTGCCTCGCGAGCGTGATCACCGGCGAGACCGCGAAGAGCGAGCCGACCGAGACGACGAACGCCATCCCGACGGCGACCTGAAGGAGCCGCTCGCGCGGCGGTGAGCCGCCCGCGACGACGAGCTCCGCAGGCGAGCGCATGTACATCGCCCGCACGACGCCGAGGTAGTAGTAGAGGCTGACGATCGTCGCGACGACGCCGACGACGACGAGCCACGCCCATCCGTGCTCGTACGCGGCGGAGAGGACGTAGAACTTCCCGAGGAAGCCGCCTCCGAGCGGCAGGCCGGCGAACCCGAACATGAAGAACCACATGGCGACGCCGAGGAACGGGCGTTCCCAGCCGAACCCGGCGAGGTTGTCGAGGGTCACCGGCGCGTTCAGCTCACGCTCGCGGGCCGCGACGATCGCGAACGAGCCGAACGCCATCGCCGAGTACGGGATGAGGTAGTACATGAGCGCGCGTGCGCCGAGAGCCGAGCCGGTCGAGAGGCCGATGAGGATGAAGCCGGCGTGTGAGATGGACGAGTAGGCGAGCATCCGCTTCACGTCCTTCTGCACGAGGGCGGCCAGGTTGCCGACGAGGAGCGATGCGACCGCGAGGGCGGCGAGCGCCCACGACCACAGGTGCTCCTCCTGCGGGAAGGCGGTCCGGAGGACGCGGAAGCTCAGCGCGAAGGCCGCCACCTTCGTCGCCGAGGACATGAACGCCGTCACCGTCGTCGGTGCGCCCTGGTAGACGTCGGGCGTCCACATGTGGAACGGTGCGGCCGAGGACTTGAAGGCGAGCCCGGCGATGATCATCGCGAGCCCGAGCAGGAGCAGGAGGTCGTGCGACCGGGCCGCGGCGGCGATCTCGACGAAGCCGATGTGGCTCGTCGCCGCGTACACGAGAGCGGAGCCGAACAGGAGCGCAGCCGAGCCGAACGAGCCGACCACCAGGTACTTGAGCCCGGCCTCGAGCGCCCCCTCGAGCTCGTAGTCGATCGCGCAGAGGACGTAGAGCGCGATCGAGAACCACTCGAGCGACAGGAAGAGCGTCATCAGGCTCGCCGCGCCGACGAAGAACGCCATGCCGGCCGCAGACGCGAGCAGGAGCGCGAAGAACTCCGACTCGTGCTCGCGCGCGCGCTCCGCGCCCGTCAACACCGTCGCGAGCGTGATCGCGCACAGGATGATCTGCGAGAGCGCGGTCCAGCGGTCGCGGTAGAAGCTGTCGGCGATGACGCGGTGGCCGTTCGCGCTGTCGACGTACAGCCAGATCGACGTGACGATGCCGCCGGTCGCGGCCGTCGCCGCGACGAGGGCGGACACCGTTCGTCTCCACGCGTCCGGGACGAGAACCGCGCACAGAAGGGCGACGAATGATCCTCCGAGCAGGACGAGGATCGGGACGATCGAGAACCAGTCGATGTGCGGCGTGTGGATCAATTGAACTGGCTCACGATCGCGTTGGCGGGATTGTCGCCCGCGAACGAGTGGTGCGCGATGGCCGCGGGCCACGCCGAGAGAACGAGGAGCGCGGCGACGAGCGGGACGATGAGGGCGAGCTCGCCGGCTCGCAGGTCGAGCGCGGCGTCGTCGACCGTGGCCCCGCGCGCCTCGTGCAGCACGGCGGAGATGAGCCGCAGCATGTACATCGCCGCGAGCACGATCGCGCCTGCCCCGATCGCGGCCCACCACCATGCCCGCTGGTACGCACCCGCCAGGATGAGGAACTCGCCGGCGAAGGCGGCGGATCCCGGGACGGCGAGCGAGATGACGCCCACGATCAGAAGCAGGGTCGCGAGAGCCGGCCGCCCCTTCGCGAGGCCGCCGAGCCGGAAGAACTCACCCGTCGTCGTCCGCCGTTCGACCGTTCCGGCGATGAGGAAGAGCGAGCACGACACGAGGCCGTGCGCGATCATCTGGAGCACGGCGCCGTCGAGCGCGAGGTTGGAGCCGGAGAAGAGCCCGATCGCGATCAGGCCCGACTGCGCCATCGACGAGTACGCGACGACGCCGCGGAAGTCCGGCGCGCGGAACGCGAGCAGCGATCCGTACACGAGCGCGGCGGCTGCGAGGGCGAGGATCACCGTCCGGTAGTAGCTCGTCGGCTCCGGGAACTTCGTGATCGCGATCCGCAGCATCCCGTAGGTACCGGCCTTCGCGATGACGCCGGAGAGCACCGCCGTCACCTCCGGCGGCGCCTCGCGGTAGGCGTCCGGAAGCCAGCCGTGGAAGGGGAAGAGCGGCGCCTTGATCGCGAACGCGAGCATGAACGCGAGGAAGAGCCACCGGCTCATGCTGATCGGAGCGTTCACGAGGTCGAACGTCCCGACCTGGAGGCCGTACACGATCACCGCGGCGAGCATGATCAGCGATCCCGCCATCGTGTAGATGAGGAGCTTGATCGTCGCGCCCGTTCGGGCGGCACCGCCCCAGACGCCGATGAGGATGTAGAGCGGGATGAGCATCGCCTCGAAGAAGGCGTAGAAGAGAAGCATGTCCTGCGCGACGAAGACGCCGACGGTCGCTCCGGTGAGCAGCAGCATGAGGCCGAAGTACGCGCGCGGCCGGTCGCGCCCGACCCAGAAGCCGTAGCCGATGCACGCCGCCATCGCGACGACGGTCAGACCGACGAGCCACAGCGAGAAGCCGTACTCGCCGACGTGATACGAGACGTGCAGATCCTTGATCCACGGCGCGTTCTGCGAGAACTGCAACCCGGTGGCGTTGAAGCGGAACCGCACCGCCTGCTCGATCCAGAGCCCGACCTCGACGAGCGACACGAGCACGGCGAGGCTGCCGATCGCGTACCGCGAGAGCGGAAGGACCCACAGCGCGATCGCCGCGCCGACGGGGAGCCAGATGAGGACGGAGGTGAAGTCGGCGACGGTCACTTGACGATGAGGAAGACGACGCCGACGATTGCGAGCCCGGTCCCGAGGACGAGGACGTACGTGCGCAGGAGGCCCGTCTGGAGGCGGCGCACGCCCTTGCCCGCGTCGAGCGTGAGCTCGCCGAGATCGGTGCCGGACGCGAGGATGACGGGCTCCTCGAAGTCGCTGCGGAGCGAGGAGGCGAGAAGCGACGCAGGCCTGTAGAAGAGCGCGTCGTACGCCTCGTCGAAGTAGAACTTGCGCTCGAGGAGGCGCTCGAGCGCGGGCACGCGCCGCACGGCCGTCTCGGGCCGTCCGTGGACGGCCCAGGCGACGGCGGCGCCGGCGAGGCCGAGCAGCACTGCGGCGACCGATGCGATCGCCTCCTGCGTGCTCGTCGGCTCGGCGACGGCGAGCGTGCGCGCGGCCGGCTCGAGCCAGGTCGTGAACGGGTGCCAGAACGGGGCGAACTGGATCCATCCTCCGGCCGTCGCGAGCACGGCGAGAGCGCCGACCGGGACGAGCATCGTCAGCGGCCCTTCCCTGCCGTCATGCGCGTGGTGATGCTCGCGCACGAACGCGCTCGGCTCGCCCGTGAAGACGATGAAGTAGAGCCGGAACGTGTACGCGCCGGTGAGGAAAGCCCCGGCGAGGCCGGCGACGGCGAGGACGACCCCGTACCAGTGGTCGTGAAGCGCGGCCGCGATGATGGAGTCCTTCGAGAAGAAGCCCGAGAAGGGAGGCAGGCCGACGAGCGCGAGCGATCCTGCGAGGAACGCCCATTTCGTCCACGGCATGAGCGTCCCGATGCCGCGCATCTTGCGGATGTCCTGCTCGCCCGCGAGGGCGTGGATGACGAGGCCGGCGGCGAGGAACAGGAGCGCCTTGAAGAACGCATGCGTCATCAGGTGGAACATCCCGTTCGCGTACGCGCCGACCCCGACCCCGAGGAACATGTACCCGATCTGCGACATCGTCGAGTACGCGATCACCTTCTTGATGTCCGTCTGCACGAGCGCGATCGCGCCTGCGACGAGGAGCGTGAGAGCGCCGAGCCCGGCGGCGGCGAGCTGGATGTTGCGAGCCAGCTCGAAGATGACGTGCGTGCGCGCGATCAGATACACCCCGGCGGTCACCATCGTCGCCGCGTGGATGAGGGCGCTGACCGGCGTCGGGCCTTCCATCGCGTCCGGAAGCCACGTGTGCAGAGGGAGCTGGGCGGACTTCGCGACGGCTCCTACCAGGAGAAAGAAAGCCGCGAGCTCGAGCGTGGCATCGTCCGCACGCGGCAGGTTCTTGAAGACCGACGAAAAGGTGATCCCGTGGTAGTTCACGAAGAGCACGAAGGTGCCGAGGATCATGCCGACGTCCCCGATCACGTTCATCACGAACGCCTTCCGCGCGGCGACCACCGCAGAGTGGCGCTGGTACCAGAAGCCGATCAAG
>JAGWRZ010000067.1 GCA_028876365.1 Acidobacteriota bacterium
GTCGAAGCCGGTGCGTACGCGGAGGCGGCCGCGGAGCGCGCGCGGCAGCGGCGGCCGGCCGCTCAGCGGCCGTGTGCGCAGGAGCACGAGCTCCCAGTCGTCGAGCGTGGCGAGCTCGCGTGCGATCGCACGGAGGAGCGGCCGCTCGAGCTGGCGCCATTCGACGACGATCGTCTTCTGCTTCCTCCCGGGCGCGTGCTGCTCGAGATCGACGCCGAGCGGGACGATCTCGTACCTGCCGGGGAACCGGGCCTCCGCAGCGGCCGCCGTCTCCGCGCTCGTCGCGAGCAGCGCGTCCAGCCGGCCGAGGAGCCGCTCCCGCTGAGCCTTGCCGGGCGGGTACGACAGCCGCTCGGGCGAGAAGAACGTCGCCGCCGTCAGCGCGTCGGCATGGCGGAGCGCGAGATAGGAGAGGCTCGGAAGGGCGGGCTCGAAGCCGTGGACGACGTCGAAGCGCCCACCGGCGAGCGCGACCGCGAGATTCGCGCGGACGCCGACCGGGACGCCCATCCGGCTTCGCCGCGAGATGGGCACCGCCGGCCCGAGCGCGACGAACTCGGCGTCGAGGCCGGTGGCGAGCCCGCGCCGCCCGGCGGCGAGGTCGCGGGCCCGGTTCGAGGGGCCGAGGACGGTCGCCTCGTGGCCGCGGGCGCGCAACTCGGCGGCGAGGCCGGCGACGTGCTCGTTGACGTCGTGCGGCTGCGACCAGGAGAAGGGGGTGACGAGGGCGATCCGAAGTGCCATCGTTCCCGGCGAAGACTAATGAGCGACGTGCGTCCGCGGATCGTCGCTGCGGCCAGGTGGGGGATCCGAAACGAGCCCCGGATCCATTACGCCGAGGTGCGGCCGATCCCGCTGACGCGGCGCCTGCCGCTGACGACGGACTGCTCCGGGTTCGCGACGCTCTGCTACTTCCTCGCCGGCGCGCCCGATCCCAACGGCCTCGACTACGACGGCCGCGGCTGGACGGGAACGCTGATGGAGGCGATGGAGAACATCGATCCCCGCGCCGCGCTCGCCGGCGACATCGTCGTCTGGGGCGCGTATCCCGGCCACCACTGCGCGGTCGTGATCGAGCCGGGGAAAGACCCGCTCGTCGCCTCGCACGGGCAGGAGCGGGGCCCGGTCGAGATCCGCTTCTCGTCCGAGTCCCGCTACCAGCCCGCGGACGTGACCTGGCTCAGCTCGCTCCCGTAGTCGCCCTTCTCCCGCAGCGGGAACCTCGCGCGCACCTCGGTCCCGGCGCCGCGCCCGCTGACGATGCGCAGCGAGCCGCCGAGGCTCCTGGCGAGGTCGTCCATGCTCGTGAGGCCGGGGAAGCGCCCCGGATCCCGGGCGTACGCCGACCCGTCGAAGCCGAGACCGTCATCCCTGATCGACAGGACGATCTCGTCGTCGCGCTGCGAGAGCGTCACGTCGACGCGGCGGGCCTGCGCATGCGCCTCGACGTTGAGGAAGGCCTCGCGGGCGATCTGGTAGATGACGGTCTCGAGCTCGGAGGCGAGATCCACCTCGAGCGCGCTCTCGACGTGCACGGCGACGTTTCCGGCGATCGCGCCTCCGTCGTCGCGGAGAGCGCGCGCGAGACCGCGGTCGCCGATCGCCGGCGGGCGCAGGTTGGAGATGAGCCGCCGAAGCGCGCCCATCTGATCGGCGATCTCCCCATGGATGCGCTGCGCCGATCCGGCGGCCTCGTCGACCTCGCCGCGCCCGAGCTGCGCGATCAGGAGGTCGAGCCGGAGCTCGAGCGCGAAGAGCTTCTGGACCGGGCCGTCGTAGATGTCCGCCGCGAACCGGATCCGCTCGCGCTCGGCCGCCTCCACGACCCGGCCGAGCAGGCGCTCCTTCTCGGCCTGGTCGCGGCGCTGTGCGCGCGCGACACCCGCGAGCCGCGTGATGACGAGGGCGAAGACGACGATCGACGCCGCCGCGACCGCGTAGTCCTGATCGATCGCCGACCTCGAGTGCTCGACGATCAACGTGGCCGGCGCCGTGAAGGCGGCGGCCGCCAGCAGGGCGATCCTCCTGACGCCGAGCCGGACGGGAGGCGGCGCCGGCCTCGCCTCGGCGAGTCGCCGCATCGACGGTGACAGGGCCGCCGCGCCGAGCAGCAGGTAATACGCCATCCAGGTCGCATCGAGGAAGTCGCCGGGGCCGGTGTACCTCCCCTTCGCCTGGAGCCAGGCGTAGGCGAAGTCCGAGAAGAAGAGGAAGAGGAAGGCGCTGGCGAGGTAGGCGATCGCCGGCACGCGCAGGGAGGCTCCGAGCAGGCGGATCGCCGAGACGAGCACGAGCAGGTCGGCGACCGGGTAGGCGAGGGAGGTGAGGCGCGGCATCAGGCTTCCGGCCGATGGGTGCACGTACGGGTCCATCAGGAGGATCCACTCGAGCAGCGCGAACGCCGTCCCGACGATCAGGGTGTCGAGGAGCGAGCTGCGGCGGCGGCTCCCGAGGAGGACGAGGCCCGCGGCGAGAATCGGGTAGTGCGCGAGGTAGAGCGCGTCCGCCGGTGCGGGGTACTTCGTGTTCCGAAGAATGTCGTGGTAGGTGTAGAAGGTGACGTCGGCTACGAAGTAGACGAGCTGGCTCGCGGCGATCAACCTCCACGGGAGCCGGTTCGCCGGCCGGTGGCGCCGGACGCCGGCGAGGATCGCCACCGCGGACGAGAGGCTGACGGCGAGATAGAACGGAAGCCGTTCGTTCGTCGACAGCCCCGGGGCCCGGAAGTACGCGAGCGCGACGACCGCGCCCACGCCGATGTAGGCGACGGAGATCGGGAGCGACCGCCTCGACGACACGCGCTAACAATGACCCGGGTTGCCGACGGAGGCAATCCGCCGGCAACCGGGCGAGGAGCGATCAGACGTTCGCAGGTGTCTCGGCGGGCGCGGTGCGGCGGTAGCGCTCGATGAACGTCTCGGTCAGCTCGCGCGCGTCGTCGTCCTGGATCTGCTTGGGCGGGGACTTCATCAGGTACGAGCTCGGCTCGACGAGCGACCCGGCGACGCCGTTGTTCAGCGCCAGCTTCGCGAGCCGGACCGCGTCGATGACGATGCCCGCCGAGTTCGGCGAGTCCCACACCTCGAGCTTCAGCTCGACGTTGAGGGGCACATCGCCGAAGGACGAGCCCTCCATGCGGATGTAGGCCCACTTGCGATCGGTCAGCCACGGCACGTAGTCGGACGGGCCGACATGGACGTTGCCCTCGCCGAGGTCGTAGTCGAGCATCGATGTGACCGCGTTCGTCTTCGAGATCTTCTTCGACTCGAGGCGATCGCGCTCGAGCATGTTCAGGAAGTCGGAGTTGCCGCCGACGTTCAGCTGCATCGTCTTGTCGAGATGCACGCCCCGCTCGCGGAAGAGCGACGTGAGCACGCGGTGGGTGATCGTGGCGCCCACCTGCGACTTGATGTCGTCGCCGATGATCGGCAGGCCGGCATCCTGGAAGCGCTTGCTCCAGTAGTCCTCGCGCGCGATGAACAC
>JAGWRZ010000068.1 GCA_028876365.1 Acidobacteriota bacterium
GACCGTGCCGCCGACTTCGACGATGCAGACGTCCGCGCGACTCGCCTCGGCGACGCGTTTGATATGCGCCTTGATCTCGTTCGTGATGTGCGGGATCACCTGTACCGTCGCGCCGAGAAAGTCGCCCTTGCGCTCCTTCCGCAGGACGGTGTCCCAGATCGCGCCGGCGCTGTGACTCGCCGTCCGGAGGAAGTTCTCGTCGACGAAGCGCTCGTAGTGGCCGATGTCGAGGTCGGTCTCGGCGCCGTCCTCGGTGACGTACACCTCGCCGTGCTGGAATGGGCTCATCGTCCCCGGGTCGACGTTCAGGTACGGGTCGAACTTCTGGAGCTGGACGCGGAGCCCGCGGGCCTTGAGCAGCCGGCCGAGCGACGCTGCGACGATGCCCTTCCCGAGCGCCGAGACCACTCCCCCGGTGACGAAGACGTACTTCGGGGCCCGCGCGCTCACGGGATTTCAGGGTAGCAGGCCCTGTGGTCGGCGCTGAACGACCGGTACCAGGTACGCACATGAAAGTGACACCACTTCATCGCGAATCGCCGAGCGATGCGGGAGATCTCGTGACACAGACGTTTGCGTACCTGGTACCGGCCGTCCTCGTCAGAGCTCCGCGGCCGTTTGGACGAGGTCGTAGAGACGTCCGAGGGCATCCTTCGGAAGGAGGCGCCGCGGGCCGAGGAGGAAGCGGCCCTCGACTGCGAGCACGGCCCGGGTGCGGTTGCGCTCCACCGGGCGCAGCTCGAGGGCGACCTCGAGCCGCTCCCAGGTCAGCTCGAACGACAGGCGCTCGGGCGGAACGACCTCATGGACGACGAGGAGGCTCGGCGTGTCCGCCTTGCGCAGGTACCGCGGGCCGAGCACGCGCCACCGCGCCCCCGGCGCCGTCCCGCGGCGGTCGGGCTCGACCCCGGTGATCCCCGGCCACCAGTCGGACAGGTGATACGGCTCGGCGACGAATGCCCAGACGTCGTCGATCGCCGCGAGGAGGACGCGCTCAGCTGCGTATCGCGGCAAGGAACTCCTGGCCGCCGAGCATGCGCTCGATCTCGGCCCTCCGCGCGTCCTCGCCGAGAAGGTCGATGCGGGTGTGCGTCGGGTCGCCCGGGACCTTCTCGACGCGGAAGTGTCGGTCGGCGACCGCGGCGATCTGCGGCAGGTGCGTGATCGTGATCACCTGCGCGCGCTCGGCCAGGCGCCGGAGGACGCGCCCGACCGCGTTCGCCGTCTCGCCGCCGATGCCCGCGTCGATCTCGTCGAAGACGAGCGTCTCGCCGCCCGCCACCGCCGCGAGCGCGAGCGCGATGCGCGACAGCTCGCCGCCGGACGCCGTCTCGGCCACCGGCGCGAACGGCATCCCCGCGTTCGGCCGGACGAGGAAGACCGCCTCGTCGGCGCCCGTCGCGCCCATCTCCCGCTCGCGCACCTCGCAGAGGAACTCCCCCTCGCCCATCCCCACGTCGCGGAGCTCCCCTGCGACCGCATCGGCGAACGCCGGCGCCGCGGCGTTCCGCTCCGCACGCAGCTCCATCGCCAGGTCGTGGATGCGCCCCTCGGCCTCCGCCACCGCGGCCGCCGCGGCCTGCGCCGGATCGAGGCCGCCGTCGAGCGCCGCGAGCTCCGCGCGCGCCTGCGCTGCACGCCCCAGCAGCTCCTCGTAGGTCGCGGCGCGGAAGCGCCTCTTCGTCTCCGCGATCCGGTCGAGCCCGGCCTCGAGCTCCTCCAGCCGCCCCGGCTCGGCCTCGAGCGAGGCGAGGAAGGAACCGAGCTCGGACGCCGTCTCGCGCAGCCGGAGCTCGACGTCGCGCAGCTCGTCGCCCGCGCGCCCGAGCTCGGGCGCGAGCCGTTCGAGCGGCGCCAACGACCGCTCGGCGCGGGCGACGAGCCCGGCTGCCCCGTCGCCGTCCTCCGGCGTCAGCGCATCCGCCGCGGCCGCGGCCGCCTCCGCCAGCTCGGCGACGTGCCGCAGCCGCTCGCGGTCGACGCGGAGGCGCTCCTCGTCCCCCGCCTCCAGCCCCTCGGTGTCCTCGACGAGGGCCCGCAGCTCCGCGATCCGCGCCTCCGCGAACGCCGCGTTCGCCGTCAGCTCCTCGTTGCGCCTGCGCGCCGCCTGGAGCTCCCGCCACGCCGCGCGGATCGGCTCGCGGTCGACGCCGGCGAACCGGTCGAGCAGCTCGAGCTGGTAGGAGGCGCGGCCGAGGCGGCGCTGCTCGAACTGGCCGGACATGGCGACGACGCGCTCCACCGCGTCGGCGACGTCCTCGCGCGCGGCCGCTCTCCCCCACGCGTACGCGCGCGTCCGCCCGTCCGCGAAGACGCGCCGCGCGACGACCAGCGCGTCCTCGCCCTCGGGCCGCAGCTCGACGAGCTCCTCCAGCTCCTCGGGCACGTCGAGCTCCGCCTCGACGTACGCCTCCTCCGCGCCCGGGCCGACGAAGGACGCGTCGCCCTTCGTCCCGAGGAGGAGGCCGACCGCCTGCGCGAGGATCGTCTTCCCCGCGCCGGTCTCGCCCGTGATCGCGTTCAGCCCGGGCGCGAGCTCGAGCTCCGCCATCCGGATGAGCACGAGGTTCTCGATCCGCAGGCGTCGCAGCACGCGATCGAGTCTAGGCCGGGCGCCTGACGCCGCCCATTGCCCTTTTCCGGCCTGCAGGCGTATGCTCGCTTCACTTGAGTGAAGGGACGGTTCAGGTGGCTGAAGCGCCGGTCGGCGAGCGGCTGCGGGCGATCCGGCTCCTGCGACGGCGGACGCTGCGCGAGGTCGCGGACGCGGCCGGCGTCAGCGAGAGCTTCGTCAGCCAGGTCGAGCGCGGACGCACGAATGCAAGCGTCGCGACCCTCCAGCGCATCGCCGCCGCGCTCGCGATCGAGGTGTCCGACCTCTTCTCGACGAACGGCGTGCCGCGTCCCCGCGTGCTGAGGCGCGAGGCGCGCGAGCCGGTCGTATGGGGTCATCTCGGCCGCAAGGCGCTCCTCACGCCGAAGCCGTTCAACGCGCTCGAGGTCATCGCCGCCGAGTTCGAGCCGGGAGGCTCCACCGGCGACGAGCCGTACACCCACGGCGACTCCGAGGAGCTGCTCCTCGTGGTCGAAGGGACGGTGCACGTGCAGCTCGACACCGACGTGCACGAGCTCCGCGCAGGCGACAGCGTCCACTATCGAAGCTCGACTCCGCATCGTGTCAGCAACCCCGGGGACGAGCGGGCGGAAGTGCTCTACGTGATCACACCGCCGAGCTACTGAAAGGAGAGGCATGAACACGCTCAATCGCAAGGACCTGCTGAAGCTGGGAGCGCTTGCGGGAGGAGCGGCGGTCGTCGGAGGGCCGGCCGCCGCAGCCGACGCGGCGCGCGCTCTCCTCGCCGCCGAGAGCGGCAACCTCCAGGTCCTCGACTGGGCAGGCTACGGCAACGACGGCGGACAGGCGATGTTCGCGCAGTACGTCAAGGAATACCCGAAGAACAAGCCGCAGTTCACGTACATGACGAACGAGGCGGACGCGCTGGCGAAGATCCAGGCCGGGCTCAAGCCCGACCTCTTCCGTCCCTACGTCGGCTGGGTGCAGTACTTCGCGACGAGCGGCCTCGTGCAGCCGTGGGACACGAGCCTCATCTCGAACTTCAAGCACCTCAACCCGTTCATGGTCAAGGCCGGCCAGTACGGCGGCAAGCAGTACGGCATCCCCGACGACTGGGGCCTCGACGCGATCCTCTACCGCAGCGACAAGGTGAAGCCGAAGTCGAACTCGTGGAGCCTGCTCTACGACGAACGGTACAAGGGCAAGATCGCCTGGTACGACGACCCGGTCGAGAACTTCACCATCGTCGGCCTGCTGCGCGGCTACAAGGATCCCTGGAACCAGTCGGACGCCGAGCTCGAGTCGGCGAAGAACTTCCTCATCTCGAAGAAGCACCTCGTACGCACGATCTGGGCCTCCGAGACCGACCTCGACCAGCAGTTCGCCTCCGGCGACATCTGGATCGCGCTCGCGTGGCCGAACGACTGGGTGCAGATGAAGGCGAAGAAGCTCCCGGTCGTGTACATGCGCCCGAAGGAGAAGCCGATCGCCTGGGTCGGGATGTTCATGCTGCTCGCGGGCACGCCGCGGCCGCATCTCGCGCACGCCTACGTCGACGCGTGGAGCTCGGCGAAAAGCGGCAAGTGGCTCGAGGACAACTACGGCTACGGGCACGCCAATCTGCTCGCGAAGCCGTCGTCCAGCGACCTGCTGAAGGCCCTGCAGCTGACGAACCCCCGTGCGGTCACGCTGCCGTACGCGTATCTCGATCGCAACGTGCCGCGCCGCGCCGTCTACGCGAAGGCATGGGACGAGGTGAAAGCCGCCTGAAGAGACCTTTCCGTCTCTCTCTCGTGACGCCCGCCCTCCTCGGCCTCCCGGTCGGGTGGCTCGCCGTGTTCTTCCTCGCGCCGATCGGGATCGTGGCGGCGTACAGCGTGAACGTGCTCGCGCTGCCGCCGAGCACGCCGGGCTTCACGCTCGGGGCGTGGCACGACTTCATCCACAGCGGCGTCTACCTCGGCCTCTTCTGGAAGTCGGTCAAGATGTCGCTGATCGTCTCGGCGCTCGTCGTGCTCGTCGCGTTTCCGCTCGCCTACTACCTCGCGCTCTCCGGGACGAAGCGCAAGTACATCCTCCTGCTCGTCCTCATCGCACCGTTCCTGACGAGCTACCTCCTGCGCGTGCTCGCGTGGAAGGTGATCCTCGGCGACCAGGGCGTCGTGAACACGTTCCTCTTCTGGACGGGGATCCGTGCCGCGGGACACCCGATCTCCGCCCTCCTGTACAGCCGGTTCGCCGTCATGCTCGTGCTCGGGTACGTCTGGCTCCCGTTCGTGGCGCTGCCGATCTTCGTCTCGCTCGAGTCGCTCGACACACGGCTTCTCGAGGCCGCGAGCGACCTCGGCGCGACGCGCCGGCAGGCGTTCCGGCGGGTGACGCTGCCGCTCAGCCTGCCGGGGGTCGTCGCCGCGTTCCTGTTCGTCTTCATCCCGACCGTCGGCGAGTTCGTCACGCCGTCGCTCGTCGGAGGAACGAGCGGCTACATGTACGGGAACCAGATCGTCGATCTCTTCGGCACGGGCTTCCCCGACTGGGAGACGGGGTCGGTGCTCGCCCTCTTCCTCCTCGGCGTCATCGCGGCGCTCACCGTCGTCTTCGCCCGCTTCATCCAGCGAGACGTGGCGACCTGATGGACGCGGCCCTCTCCCCGAACGGCCGCAGGCTCCTGCGGGTCTTCTTCGGCCTCGTCGTCGTGTTCCTGTACGCGCCGATCGTCATCCTGCTGATCTTCTCCTTCAACAACTCATCGCTCCCCGCGTTCCCGCTGAGCGGGTTCACGCTCCACTGGTATCGCGAGTTCATCGGCAACGCCGACCTGCGCGCGTCGCTCGAGACGAGCGCCGTCATCGCGGCGCTGACGAGCGTCGGCGCGGTCTTCCTCGGCACGCTCGCGTCCGTCGCGCTCGCCCGCCGGCGCTTCCGCGGCAAGGCGATCGCATCGGCCTTCCTCCTCAGCCCGCTCGTCATTCCCTACGTCGTGTTCGGGATCTCGCTCCTGCTGCTCTTCCACCAGCTCGGGATCCCGCGCTCGCTCCTCACGGTCGTCATCGGGCACATCGTCATCAGCCTGCCGTACACGATCCTCGTGCTCGTCCCGCGGCTGGAGCAGATCGACGCGTCGCTCGAGGAGGCGGCGTACGACCTCGGCGCCGGGCACCTGCAGACGTTCCGCTCGGTCACGTTCCCGCTCATCCTGCCCGCGATCGTGTCCGCGTTCCTCATCGCGTTCACGACGTCGTTCGACGAGTACGCGGTCGCATCGTTCGTCGTCGGGACGCGCGTCACGTTCCCGATCTACCTGTACTCGGCGCTCCGCTTCCCCAGCCAGCTGCCGCAGGTGATCGCCGTCGCCGTCGTCGTGCTGACCGTCTCCCTCGTCGTCGTCATCGCCGCGGAGATCTGGCGGCGCGGGGCCGAGCGGAAGCTCGAGGTCAGTCCCAGCTGAGCGACACCTGCGAGCCCGGCTCGACGTGCTCGAGCGGCTCGTCTGCGAGACGCACCGAGACGACGCGCCCCGCGGCGGTGTCGACGTGGAACTGCCGGTAGACGCCGAGATAGACGACGTCGGCGACGACCCCGTCGAGCCGGCCGCCCTCGCGGAGAATGCGGATCCGCTCCGGCCGCACCGTCACCTCGCCGCCGTCGATCGCGAGCGTGTTGATCGTTCCGACGAAGTCGGCGACGAACGCCGACGCCGGCTGCTCGTAGATCTCCCGCGGCGTCCCGAGCTGCTCGACGCGACCCTCGTTCATGACCGCGAGGCGGTCCGACATCGCGAGCGCCTCTTCCTGGTCGTGCGTGACGTAGACGAAGGTCGTGCCCAGCTCGTTCTGGATGCGCTTCAGCTCGAGCTGCATGTGCCGCCGCAGCTTCACGTCGAGCGCGCCGAGCGGCTCGTCGAGGAGGAGGACGGCCGGCCGGTTGATGAGGGCCCGGGCCAGGGCGACGCGTTGGGCCTGACCGCCGGAGATCTGGTGCGGCTTGCGCTTCTCGTAGCCGGGCAGCTCGACGAGGGTGAGCATCTC
>JAGWRZ010000069.1 GCA_028876365.1 Acidobacteriota bacterium
AGTAGCCGGTAGAACGCTCGCGAGCGGTCGAGGTCGGCTGCGACGATGCCGATGGCGTTCAACTGCGGCACGGGCCGGACGCTAACGGATAGCGTCGAGCCGGTGCGCTACCGGCAGCTCGGATCGAGCGACCTCCAGGTCTCCGAGATCAGCCTCGGCTCGTGGCTGACGTACGGCGGCGGCGTCGAGCGCGCGCAGGCCCAAGCCTGCGTCGTGAAGGCGCTCGAAGTCGGCATCAACTTCATCGACACCGCGAACGTGTACGCGGGCGGTCGCGCCGAGGAGTTTCTCGGCGAGGTGTTGACGGGCCGCCGGCGCGACTCGTTTGTGCTCGCGACGAAGGTCTTCTTCCAGATGCCGAACGGCGACCGCGGACTGTCGAGCGCGCAGATCCACACGCAGATCGACGCGTCGCTCGCGCGGCTCCGGACGGAGTACGTCGACCTGTACCAGTGCCACCGCTACGACTGGGACACGCCGCTCGAGGAGACGATGGAGGCGCTCACCGAGGTCGTCAGGCAGGGCAAGGCGCGCTACCTCGGCTTCAGCGAGTGGCCGGTGGACAAGATCGCGGAGGCGCAGGCGATGGCCGGCGTCGAGCATTTCGTCTCGAGCCAGCCGCAGTATTCGATGATCTGGCGCGGCCCCGAGCAGGACGTCATCCCCTACTGCCGCGACCACGGCATCTCCCAGATCGTGTGGTCGCCACTCGCCCAGGGAGTCCTCACCGGCAAGTACAAGCCGGGGGAGCCGCCGCCGGGTGACAGCCGCGCCGCGCAGGAGAGCATGAACTACTTCTTCGGAGACCGGCTGCGCGGCGATCGCCTGCTCGAGCAGGTGCAGGAGCTCGGCGAGGTGGCGAAGGACCTCGGCATCTCGACCGCGCAGCTCGCGCTCGCCTGGGTCCTGCGCGAGCCGAACGTCGCCTCCGCGATCGTCGGCGCCTCGCGCCCTCGGCAGGTGGAGGACAACGCGGCGGCGAGCGGCGTCGAGCTCGACGCGGCGACCCTGGGGCGCATCGACACCATCCTCGCAGGCTCCGTCGCCCACGAGGGCCCCGCCTCGTAAGGACACGACAGGGGTCTGGCCCCCTCGTGGGCGTGTGTCAATTTCGTCGCGAAAGTCAACCCGCGCGAGCGGGACATCTGCCTCCGGCGTCGGAAGCTCGTGACACTTTGCTGACCAGGGGGCCAGACCCCCCACATGTCCCTAGGGGACGACCTTGCCGGGGTTGAGGATGCCCTTGGGGTCGAAGAGCTCCTTGATGCCCCGGTAGAGGGGGACGAGATCGCCGTGCTCGCCGGCGAGGTAGGCGAGCTTGCCGTGACCGATGCCGTGCTCGCCCGTGCACGTCCCGCCCCGCGCGAGCGCATCCTCGACGACGGCCGCGTTCAACGCCTCCGCACGCGCGACCGACTCGCCGTCGCTCGGATCGAGGAGGAACGCGACATGGAAGTTCCCGTCGCCGACGTGGCCGACGATGCCGCCGCGCAGGCCGGACGCGTCGAGCAGCGAGCGCGCGTGCTCCATCGCCGCGGCGAGCTCGGAGAAGGGAACCGCCACGTCCGTCGTCATCGCCTTCGCGCCGGGCGCGAGCGCGAGCGAGGCGTGCAGGGCGTTGTGGCGCGCGTCCCACATCCGCGTGCGCGCGGCCGGATCCGTCTCCGACTCGAAGGCGGTCGCCCCCTCGTCCACGGCGAGCTCGCGCACCGCTTCGACGTCCCCCGACGTCTCGATGAAGAGATAGGGCGACTCGGGGAAACTCGTCCCCCGGTACGCGTTGAGCGCGCCGATCGTCACCGCGTCGAGGAGCTCGCAGCGGGTCACGAGCACGCCCGCGCCCATGATCGCGGCCGCGGCGCGGCAGGCTGATTCGACGGACGGGAAGGACGCACGGGCGACGACGACCTCGTCCGGGATCGGGCGGAGCCGCACCGTCAGCTCGGTGATGACGCCGAGCGTCCCCTCGGAGCCGACGAAGAGCCCCGTCAGGTCGTACCCGGCCGACGTCTTCACCGCGCGCGTGCCGGTGCGCACGACGGTGCCGTCCGCGAGAACGACCTCGAGTGCGAGGACGTGCGCCCGCATGCCGCCGTAACGCACCGTCGTCGTCCCGCTCGCATTCGTCGCCGCCATGCCGCCGAGCGTCGCGTCGGCGCCCGGATCGACGGGGAACCACAGCCCGTGCGGCCCCGCGGTCGCCTCCAGCTGGGACCGGGTGACGCCGGGCTGCACGGTCGCCGTCAGGTCGGCGGGCCGAACGGCGAGGACGCGGTTCATACGCGTCAGATCGAGGCTGATACCGCCCCGAAGGGGGATGACATGGCCTTCGAGGCTCGTCCCCGCGCCGAACGGCACGACGGGGACGCGAGACTCGTTCGCGTACGCGACGATCGCGCGCACCTCGTCCGTCGACACCGGGTAGACGACGGCGTCGGGAAGATGCGGCGCGTGGTAGCTCAGGTCGGCCCCGTGCTGCTCGAGCACGGAGCCGACCTCGCTCACACGACTCTCGTCCGGGACGATCCGCAAGAGCTCCGCGCGCACGCGGACAAGCGTATGTCAGCCGCCGGGCCGCCGGAACCGCGTCGTGCAGGTCCCGCCGCGCTCCGGCGTCAACGAGACATCGGTCGCCTTCACCGACTTGCCCTTGTCCGTGCTCGTGCCCCGCACGAACGCGCACATCTTCGTCTGCACCGCGGAGGTCTCGACGATCTTCGTCTCCGAGAGCGTCGTCTTCGCCGAGAAGTGCACGCTCGTCTTCGTCGCCTTCTTCGTGAGGAAGTCGGTGCCCTCGACGGTCAGCACCGACCCCGAGAGCTTCGTCACCCGTCCGAAGGCGAAGCCGAAGTTGCCCGGACGCGGGAGGCCTCCGGCAGGAGGAGTGCCGCCGTTGACGCGCGGCGGCCGCGCGCCGCCCGGCACCCGCCCGAAGCGTCCGCCGAAGCCGGCGCCGCACTTCCCGCTCACCGGCGCGGAGATGGCTATCCGCACCGCCGAGACGACGCCCGCGCTCGTCTTCGCGCCGTTCGCCATCACGCACGCTCCGACCGCGAGCGCCGCGCGTGGCGCGGTCACCTCCTCGGTGATGCGTGCCGAACCGGCCGAGACGACGGACCTCCCGTTCGGACTGAGCGAGGTCGTGATCGTGAACGTCGTTCCGCTCGTCGAGACGATCGGGCCGAAAACCGATCCTTGAACGGGCGATGCCGCAAGAAGTGCGACCGCCGCTGCAACGGCGCCGAGCATCATCCACCTCCCTTGGTCGTGCTGCCGTTGAAGCCGAAGCCGGTCGCGCCGCCGTTGGCGCCGCTGCCGCTGTTCCCACCGCCTCCACCGATGCCGCCGCCGGCGAGCCCTCCGGCGCCGCCGATCGCGATCGCGGTGGCGGCGATGTCACCGTTTCTCTCCGTCGTCCCGCGCACGACGACGGTGTCGCCCGGGTTGACGCTCTTGACGGTGCCGGCGACCGTCTTCGTCACCTGCGAGGCGGCCGACGTCGTCACCTTCACGGTCGCGCCGCTCGTGTCGGTCACGTACAGCGTCGTGCCCTTGATCGCGGTGACGGTGCCGATGGTCGCGCCTCCGAGGAACGCCGCGCCGGATGCGCCGGTGCGCGCGCCGCCGCCGCGGAAGCGTCCCCCGAAGCCGGACGCGCCGGCACTGCCCGTGCCGGAGCTCGCGCCGAGATGCTTCTGCGCCTCGGCGCCGCCGATGAATGCGCCCGCTCCGACGACGGCAACGGCGAGAGCGAGCGTCGCCCGTGGAAGCTTCCGCCGCCGGCGGAGCGTCAGCTCGGCGAGGTCGTCGTCGACGACGTCGTCGGGCTCGTCGGCCGGGATCGGAAGTCCCGAATCGATTGTGCTCATTCCATGCTCCTATTCGTAACGCAGTGCTTCGATCGGCCTGAGGGCGGCCGCCCGGTTTGCTGGATAGATCCCGAAGAAGAGCCCGACGGCGACGCCCACGCCGAGCGCGAGCAGCACCGAGTACGGCTCGACGGCGGGCTGGACGCCGACGATCGTGAAACGGCTGCCGACGAGGCCTGCCGCGACGCCGAGCACGCCGCCGCAGACCGACAGCAGCGCCGCCTCGGTGAGGAACTGCCCGAGCACGTCGGCGCGCCGAGCGCCGAGCGCCTTGCGGATCCCGATCTCGCGCGTCCGCTCGGTCACGGTCACGAGCATGATGTTCATCACGCCGATCCCGCCGACGAGCAGCGAGATCGCGGCGACGGCGGCGAGAAGCACGGTGAACACGTGGTTCGTCGACGCGGAGGCGGTCAGCAGCGACGCCTGGCTCAGGACGCGGAAGTTCGCCTGGCCGTTCGACGAGTGGCCGGGCGTGAGGATCGACGTCGCCTCTTGTTCGGCCGCATTCACCGCCTGCGACGACTTCGCCTCGACGATGAGCTGGCTGAGCCCGCTCGTGACACCGGTGATGAGGTCCTGCGTCGTCGTCAGCGGCGCGATGATGATGTCGTCCTGGTCCTGAATGCCGTTCGACCCCTTCGGGACGAGCACGCCGATCACCGTGAAGCCGCTCCCGTTGAGCTTGATCGTCTGGCCGAGCGGGTTCTGGTTGCCGAAGAGGTTCTGCACGACGGTCTGCCCGAGAACGACGACGCGGGCATGTTGCGCCTCCTCCTGCGCCGTGATGAACGTTCCCGCCTCGACGAACTCCTTGCGCGCCTCTTCGTACGAGGGCGTCGTGCCGACGAACTGGCTCGGCGAGTACGTGGCGGCACCGAACGCGGCGGTGACCGAAGCGTTCACGACGGGCGTCACCGACTTGATGTCCGGCGCCGCGTTCTTGTCCTGGAGCGCCTTCACGTCCTTCGACGTGAACTGCGTGAACGAGGCCTGGGTGCCGCCGGACCCGCGTCCGAAGTTGAAGCCGGGCATGATCGTGATCACGTTCGTGCCGAGGCCCTCGATCTGCTTCTGCACGGCGACCTGCGAGCCGTGGCCGACGGCGACGAGGATGATCACCGCGGCGACGCCGATGGTGATGCCGAGCATCGTCAGGAGCGAGCGCAGCTTGTTCGCGAGCACGCCCTGCACCGCCATGCGAAACGCCTCGGACGCGCTCATGCGGCCATCACCCGCCGGTCGGAGTCGATCCGGCCGTCGACGATGTGCACGATCCGCTGCGCCTGCGCAGCCACGTCGGGCTCGTGCGTGATCATCACGATCGTCCGCCCCTCGGCGTTCAGGCGGCGGAAGAGCTCCATCACCTCTGCGCTGGCGGACGTGTCGAGGTTGCCCGTCGGCTCGTCTGCGAGGACGATCGTGGGCTCGGTGACGATGGCCCGTGCGATCGCGACGCGCTGTTGCTGCCCGCCCGAGAGCTCGGACGGCGCATGGTGCATTCGCTCGCCGACGCCGACGGCTGTGAGCGCCGCCACCGCACGCTCGCGCCGTGTGGCCCTGGGCACGCGCGCGTAGATGAGCGGGAGCTCGACATTACGCAGCGCCGACGTCCGCGGCACCAGGTTGTAGCTCTGGAAGACGAAGCCGATCTTGCGGTTCCGGATGAACGCGAGCTCGAAGTCGTCCAGGCGGCTCACGTCGATCCCGTCGAGCAGGTAGCGGCCGCTCGTCGGGACATCGAGGCAGCCGATGAGGTTCATCAACGTCGACTTGCCGCTGCCGGAGGCGCCCATGACGGCGACGAACTCGCCGCGCTCGACGCGCAGGTCGATGCCGCGGAGCGCGTGCACCGCCACATCGCCGGCGCCATAGGTCTTCGACACGTTCTCGACCCGGAGCGTCGCGCGTCGGCGCGGCCTGCTCATCCTCCGAAGAACCGCGCCCGGCCGCCGCCGCCGAGGCCGCCGAAGTTGACTCCGCCGCCGCCGCCCGTGTTCGAGCCGGTGCTCGACGACGAGATGACCACCTGCGGGAGGACGACCTGCTGGCCCGCGCCGAGCCCGCCGAGGATCGCAGTGGACGAGTCGCCCTGGAGACCCGCGACGACCGGGACACGCACCTGCTTGCCGGAGCGGAGGACGGTGACGAAGGCGTTCTGGCCGGTTCCGGTCACCGCCGCGGTCGGCACGTTGACGACGTTGTCGGCCTCGCCGACGACGACGTCGACGTTCGCCGTCATTCCCGACTTCAGACCCGGCTCCGTCCGGTCGAGCGCGAAGACGACGTTGTAGGTGACGACTCCGGAGGACGAGGTCGCGGTGCCGTCGATGGCGATGATGTGCGCAGCGAGCTCGGTGGTCGGTAGCGCGTCGACGGTCACGGTCGCCGGCTGGCCGACGCGCAGCTTCGCCGTGTCGGTCTCCGCGAAGCCGGCGACGAGCTGCATGCCGGTGATGCCGGTGAGGGTGACGAAGCCGGTGGAGGCCCCGCCGGAGCCGGACCCGCTCGAGGACGACGTGACGGCCGCATTCGCGTTGCCCCCGCCCGAGGCGGCGGTGCCGACCATCCCGTTCACGGCCGCGACGGTGCCGGCGATCGGCGCGCGGAGCGCCGTGTCCTCGAGCGCCCTCTGAGCGGTCTGCACGCCGATCTGCGCATTCACGACCGAGGCCCGCGCGGCCGCGAGCGCCGCCGCGGTCGGAGGCGCCTGCTTGACGGCGACGCCGGCCCGCGCGTTCGTCAGCGCCAGCCGGTCACCCGCGACCGTCTGCGCGTCGCGCGCCGTCGTCGTCTCGGCGGTCATCCTCGCGTTCGCGAGGGACTGCCGGTCGGCGGCGATCTTCGCCTCGTCGGCGCGAATCGTCTTCGTGTCGTTCTGAAGCGCGGTCGAGGCGCTCTGGTCGGAGCCGAGCTTGCTGTTGTCCTGCGTGATCGCGTAGCCGTCGGCGTTCTGCGTTTTCGACAGCGCGTTGAGCGCGGCCTGGTCCGACGCGACCGCCGACCTGTCGGCGGCGACGGCGTTCGTGTACTCGGAGATCTGGGCGTTGTTCTTCGCGGTCTGCGCCGCGCTCAAGAGAGCCTGGTCGGCGGTCAGCTGATTGTTGTCGGCGTTCTGCTGCGCCTGGAGGTCGTACTGGTGCTGCGCGTCCGCCTGCTGGGTCGCCTGGTCGCTCGCCAGCTGAGCCTGGTCGGCGGCGATCGCCGCCTGCGCGAGCGCCTCGGTGGCGTAGACCGCGCGGTCCTTCGACTGCTGATACATGTCGACCTTTTCCTGTCCCTGGTCGGTGCGAAGCGCATTCGTCGCCTGCGTGATGGATGCCGCCGACTGGCGCCCGTCCTGCCGCGCGGTCGCCTTCGCGTTCGCGAGCGACTGCTTCGCCTGCGTGATCGAGAGCGCGTCCTGCCGGCGCTGCTGCGCCGTCTCCCCCGTGAGGGTCTGCGCGTATTGCGCCTGCGCGCTCGCCAGCGAGGCCTGCGCCTGCTGGAGCGCCTGGCTCGCCGTGGTGGAGTCGATCCGGCCGAGCAGCTGACCGCGCCTCACGCGCTCGCCCGGCTTGACGTCCACCGACGTGACCGTCCCGGCGGTGGTGAAGCCGACGTCGAGCTCCTGCGCCGCCTGGAGCGTCCCGGTGGCGGAGGTCGTCGAGAGCACGACGCCGCGCTGAGCCGTCGCCGTCCGCACGGCCGCAGGCGCCGTGCTCGTGCCCGCGACGACGAGATAGGAGGCGATGCCCGCGCCGGCGAGCGCCGCGCCGAGGATGCCGTTGAGGATCCCGAGCCGGGGAAAGCGGCCGGCGGCGGCTCCGTGCGGAAGCCTGCTGGTGATGACGTTCATGGACGCTCCTTCGCGGGGGTACCGCGGTACAGGGTGGAGCAGGGCCCTATGAAGGGGATGAGAATCGCCTCGGGCCGCGATCCTCAGATCGGCGCTGCGGCGACCTCGCCGCCGAGCTCGGCTACGAACGGCCGCCGGCGAGGACCGCGTCCGCGAGCCCGTACTCGACGGCGTCCTCCGGCGAGAGAAAGCGGTCGCGGTCGATGTCCTGCAGCACCTGATCGACGTCGCGGCCGGAGTGGCGCGCGATGATCTCGGCGTACGTGTGCGTGAGAGAGAGGATCTCGCGCGCGGCGATCTGGATGTCGGCCGGCTGGCCGCTCGACGACGCGCGGCCCTGATGGATCATCACCTTCGCGTTCGGCAGGACGTGCCGCTTCCCCGCCGCACCCGCGGCGAGAACGAGCGCGCCGGCCGACATCGCCATCCCGACGGCATACGTGCACACGTCCGGCTTCACGAACTGCATCGCGTCGTAGATGGCGAAGCCTGCGTACGCATCCCCGCCGGGGGAGTTCACGTACAGGTGGATGTCGGCGTCGGGATCCTCCGCCTCGAGGAAGAGCAGCTGGGCGACGACGAGATTCGCGGATTGCTCGTCCACCTGCGTGCCGAGGAAGACGATCCGCTCGCGCAGAAGCCGCGAGAAGATGTCGAACGAGCGCTCGAAACGCCCGTCGGACTCGACCACCATCGGCACGAGAGCCGGCACATCCTCTATAATACGCAACCGTGGAGTTGCGCGTTGAGCGAGAGGTGGTCTTCCCGGCGGAGCCGGCCGAGGTGTGGCGAGCCCTGACCGAGCCGGAACGGCTGGAGGAGTGGTTCGCCACCGAGGCCGAGCTCGACGCGGTGCCCGGCGGCGAGGGCGTGTTCCGCTGGGGCGACGGCGAGGAGCGGCGCGCCGTCGTGCGGGAGGCGGAGCCGGAGGAGCGGCTCGTGCTCGACTGGGACGACGGCGGGGAGGTCGTGCTCGAGCTGGAGGAGGTCGACGGCGGGACACGCGTCCACGTCACCGAGACGCCGCCCCAGTTCGCCGCCGCACTCGAGCTGCATGCGCTCGCGTGGTCGCCGGTTCGGTAGACGCGACATTCGATGCGCTCGGCGACCCGGGGCGGCGCGCGCTCGTCTCCTCCATCGCCGCCCGCGGGACGGCGACGGCGACCGAGCTCGCCGCCGAGCTGCCGGTCACGCGTCAGGCGGTCGCGAAGCAGCTCGGGACGCTCGCGGACGCGGGGCTCCTGCGCGCCACGCGGGTCGGCCGCGAGACGCGCTTCCAGGTGACGCCGCAGCCGCTCGGCGACGCGGCCGCATGGCTCATCGAGGTCGGCGCCCAGTGGGACGCGCGGCTCGCCGCGCTCGGCAGATCGCTCGCTAGGGCCCGAGCCGCTCGATAGCCCAGGCATCGCCGTCGCGGCGATATCGGAAGCGGTCGTGCAGCCGGTTGTCGCGGTGCTGCCAGAACTCCCATACGTCCGGCACGAGGCGGAAGCCTCCCCACCACTCCGGCCGCAGCGGCTCCCCCTCCGTCTCGAGCTCGGCGACGCGCCGCTCGAGCCACTCGCGCGACTCCACCGGCCGGCTCTGGGGAGACGCAAGCGCGGAAAGGCGCGCCCCGAGCGGGCGCGCGGCGAAGTACGCGTCCGACTCGGCGTCCGCGACCGGCGACACGACGCCCTCGATGCGCACCTGCCGGCCGAGAGGCTCCCAGTAGAGGAGCAGAGCCGCACGGGGGTTCTCCGCGAGCTCCCGTCCCTTGCGGCTCGCGTAGTGCGAGAAGAAGACGATCCCGCTCTCGTCCGCCTGCTTCATCAGCACCATCCGCACGGACGGCCGCCCGTCGGCCGAGGCGGTCGCGAGCGCCATCTTCTCCGCCGCGGGAACGGCCGACCGTGCGGATGCGAACCACAGCCGGAACTGCTCGAGCGGATCGTCGACGAGATCGTCGCGATCGAGCGAGGGCTCAGAGCCCTGCACGGAGCTCGGCGGGCCGCAACGTCGCCGTCCCGAGTGCGTCGCTCGGCGGGACGAGCTCCTGCACGACCCGCAGCACGGTCGCGGGATCGTCGCTCAGCGGGCTCAGCAGCTTGTTCCCCTTGAGGAGCGCCCGCCCCTTCGGCGCGGCGAAGACGGCGAGATCGCGCTCCGCGTAGCCGAGCGACCGCAGGATCGCGTTCGCCGCGTCGATCTCGTCCGCCATGGGGCGAGGCTAACCGAACAGGTCGCGCTCGGGCGGGATGGGGATGTCGGTGGCGCGGCCCTCGCCGCGCACGTCGAGGCCACGCACGATCGTCACCGGCACGCGCCCGAGCTTCCCGGAGACGAGCTGCGCGGCGCCGGCGATCTCGTCGGCGACGGCGATGACGGTCGCATGCAGCTCGTAGCCGATCGGGTCGCGCTCGCCCTCGAGGTCCTGGAGGACGACGACACCGGCCGCGCCGATCGCGACGTCGGTCGTTCCCTGCCGCCACGGACGCCCGAACGAGTCGGTGACGATCACGCCGACCTCGCAGCCGCTGCCGCCCCGGAGCGCGTCCCGCAGCCGCGAGGCGGATGCGTCCGGGTCGAGCGGGAGGAGGACGAGCGTCCCCGGCTCGGGCGCGTTCGAGGCGTCGACGCCGGCGGACGCGCAGATGAAGCCGTGACGTGTCTCGCAGATGACGAGCGGCGGGCGCACCCGGACGACGCGCTTCGCCTCCTGCAGGATCACCTCGATCCTGCGGGCGGCGTCGCCGTCCGTCCCCGCGATCTCGATCGCCTGTGCGCGGGGATCGACGCCCGCGAGCCGGATGACGCGGCCTTCGATCTTCGAGATCGCCTTCTGCGCGACGACGACGACATCGCCGTCCTCGAGCGCGGCGCGCTCGAGGATCATCGCCGCAAGGTCGTCGCCGTCGGCGAGCTCCGGGATGCCGGTGACCGGGAGGACGGAGAAGCCGCTCACAGGCCGGTCACGCGGATGCCCGCATGGCCCTTGTAGCGGCGGTTCAGGTTCACGATCACCGCGGTCATCCCCTCGAGCGCGCGCGCGCTCGAGAGCGGCCCCGCATCGAGGGCCCTGCCGGTCACGACCTTCGCCGCCAGCTCGAGCGCGAGATCCTTCACGTGCGCATCGTCGGCGCACACGAGCGCATCGCCTTCGGCCTTCCCGCCGGCGAGCGAGGCCGCCGCGAGCGAGTGCAGGCCGGCCGCGACCGGAGCGCGCAGGAGCTCCTGGGTCCGCTCGGCGATCGACCGTACGTCACGCGTCGGGTGGACGCCGGACTTCGTGAAGCGGAGCTCGCTCGCGACGCTCAGCACCGGCGTCTCGCCGATCGCCCCGGACAGCTCAGCCGCTGTCGGGAGCGCCGCCTCGGCGTTGACGGCGAGGACGACGATGTCGACGCCGCCGACGGCGTCGGCGTTCGTCCGGCCGTCGGCCGCTCCGGCCTCGGCCGCCTTCGCGCGCGCGCGCTCGGCGTCGCGGGAGCCGACGATCACGTGGTCACCCGCCTCCGCGAGGCGGCGCGCGAGTGCGAGTCCGAAGTCGCCCGTCCCCCCGATGACCGCCACCCTCATGCCGGGACGGCTCCGAGCGCCGCCTCCGCGAGACGCCGGCGCGCGTCCAGGTCGACCATGAGCGTGCGCGCGATGATCGGCCGAACCTCACCGAGGCCGTCGAGGTCCGAAGCGTCGGCCTCGTCGACGACGAGCGCGTCGATCAGCCCCTCGTAGCAGGCGGCGACGTGCGCGGGCCGCGTGCCGCCGGCGAGGCGCGCGAGCATGCGGTCCGCGGGGCCTTTCACCGCCCGGCCGGCGATGAGGGGGCTGACCGCGACGCAGGGCACGGCGCGCGCCGTGAGCGCATCGCGAATCGCGCGCACGGCGAGGATCGGCGCGATCGAGACGTATGGGTTGCTCGGCGCGAGCAACAGCAGATCCGCGGTCGCGATCGCGTCGAGCACACCCGGTGCGGGCGCCGCCGAGCCTGCGCCGGCGAAACGGACGCCGTCGACCTCGTCGCGATGACCCCGCGCGACGAACCACTCCTGGAAGGAGAGCTCGCCCTCGGCGGTTGCGATCCACGTGCGCACAGCGTCATCGGTGGCGGGAAGCAGGCATGGCTCGACGCCCAGCGCCGCGCACAACCCGGCGGTCGCGGCCGACAGCGGCGTCCCTGCGCGCAGCGCTTGCGTGCGGACGAGATGGACTCCGAGATCGAGATCGCCGAGCCGGAACCACGTCTCGCCGCCGAGCTCGGCGACGCTCTCGAGCACGCGCCACGTCTCACCCGCGCGGCCCCAGCCTCGCTCCTCGTCGTTCACGCCTGCGAGCGCGTACATGATCGAGTCGAGGTCGGGCGAGACGTGCAAGCCGAGCACCTCGAGGTCGTCGCCGACGTTCCCGACGACGGTGACCGCCTCCGGCGCGAGCGCGCGCGCCACGCCCTGCACGAAACGCGCGCCGCCGACGCCGCCGGAGAAGACGACGACGTTCACGGCGCTGTCCCCGCCAGGATCGACTGGGTGCGCGGGCCGCAGCGCAGCTGAAGGCGATCGATGTCCGCCTGCGTATCGACGTCGTCGGCGATGTTGGGGATGGCCACCGACACGGTCTCGACCGGGAGGGCGAGGAAGCGGCGCGCGCTGTCGGGGCCGTACAACGGCTCGAAGACCGCCGGCGTCGAGAGGCCGAGCGCGTTCGTCGTGCCGTCGAGCGCCTCGACGAGCGCGAGCCCGCGGGGCGGCGTCGCGTCCAGGAGCGCGCGCAGATCGAACGGCGTGACGCACGGAACGTCGGCGTTGACGACGAGCACGGCGCCGTCGAGCCGCGCGAGAGCCGCCGTGACCGCCGCTCCCTGGCCGCCGCCGGGGTCGTCGAGGACGTCGGCGCCCATGAGGTCGATCCCCTCGGCGTCGGGCGTGACGACGACGGTGCGGCCGACGACGGTCGCGGCGGCGAGAACGTCGGCGAGCATCGCGAGCGAGAGCTCCCGGCGGGTCCGCGCCGACGTGTCGAGGCGCGTCTTCCCCGCAGAGCCGGCGAACGGCACGACCACGCTCGTCATGCGCAGAGCGTAGTAGCGTCGCCCCTGTGAAGGTACGGGCGACCCGCGCGCTTCCCGGCCCGGCCTGGGCCGAGATCGGCGAGATCGAGATCGCACCCGCCGCCGAGCCGGGGCCGGATGTCGAGGTGCTGATCGTCGTCAACGAGCCGATCGACCTCGATTTCTTCCCGTCCCTGCGGCTGGTCGCGAACTACAGCGTCGGGTACGACCGCATCGACATCGCCGCCTGCGCGGCGCGCGGCGTCGCCGTGTCGAACACGCCGGGCGTGCTCGACGCGGCGACGGCCGACCTCGCGCTGGCGCTCATGCTCGCTGCACGGCGGCGTCTCGTCACCGGCGACCGCTTCATCCGCGCCGGCAGATGGAACGTGGGATGGGCCGAGCACACGCTGGAGGGGCGCGAGGTGACCGGCGCCACCCTCGGGATCATCGGGCTCGGGCGGATCGGGGCCGCGGTCGCGCAGCGCGCACGCGGCTTC
>JAGWRZ010000070.1 GCA_028876365.1 Acidobacteriota bacterium
AATCTTTCCACGTGCCTGCGACGCCTTTGACGTCGGCCTGTCCGCCGAGCTTGCCTTCGGATCCGACCTCGCGCGCAACGCGCGTCACTTCCGAAGCAAAGGCGTTGAGCTGATCGACCATCGTGTTGATGGTCTCCTTCAGCTCCGCGACCTCGCCGCGGACGTCGACGGTGATCTTCTTCGAGAGATCGCCCTTCGCGACGGCGGTCGTCACGTCGGCGATGTTGCGCACCTGTGTCGTCAGGTTCGCCGCGAGCGTGTTGACGTTGTCGGTGAGGTCCTTCCAGACGCCGGAGACGCCGCGGACCTTCGCCTGGCCGCCGAGCTTTCCGTCCGTTCCGACCTCGCGGGCGACGCGTGTCACCTCGTCGGCGAACGAGGAGAGCTGTTCGACCATCGCGTTGACGGTGCGTCCGATGCGGAGGAACTCGCCCTTGACCGGGCGGCCCTCGATCTTCAGGTTCATCTTCTGCGACAGGTCGCCCTGGGCGACCGCGTCGATGACGCGCGCGACCTCCGTCGTGGGGCGGGCGAGGTCCTCGACGACGGTGTTGAAGGCATCGATCGTCTCGGCCCAGTAGCCGTCGAGGCCGGCGCGGGATGCGCGCTCCGTCAGACGGCCTTCTCGGCCGATGGCGCGGCCGACCCGCGCGATCTCCTTCGCCACCGCCTCACGGCGGTCGGCGACCTCGTTGAAGGCGCGGCGCAAGTCGGCGCCGATCCCTGTGCCGCGATTCGAGAGCCGTACGGCGAAGTCGCCGTCCCGGGCGGCGTCGAGCGCCGCGAGGAGCTCCTCCAGCTCCGCCCGCGTGACCTCGTGATTCCCGTTGCCGTTCCCGTTCCCGGGCTGCCTCGTTCCGCCCGACGACGAACGACCCTTCGCGACGGCCACAGCCAAGCCCCCTGTCGAGTTGTCCTGAGCCGACAAAATGTAGGCCAGGCGGGCCGCACTGTCTAGGCCGTCCGGCCCATCGTTGCAAACGGCCCTCTTATGCGTTGTCGAGGGCCTGGGCGAGATCCGCCCAGATCGCGTCGACGTCCTCGAGCCCGATGCTGAGGCGGAGCAGGCCGGCCGGGACGCGGTCTCCCTCCCAGCGGTGGCGGCTCTCGAGGAGGCTCGCGACGCTGCCGAGGGAGGTGGCGTTCCGGATGAGGCGCACCCCCGTCTCCACGCGCCGGGCCGCCTCACCGTCGGCGACGTCGAAGGAGATGAGGCAGCCGAGGCCCGGATAGCGGACGGTCGAGACCTTCGGGTGGGTGGAGAGCCGCTCCGCGACGACCGCGGCCGAGGCGGCCTGGCGGGCGACGCGGACCTCGAGGGTGCGGAGGCTCCGGAGCAGGAGGCGCGCCGGCTCGGCGGCGGGGGAGATGCCGGTGAGGGCGCGGAACCGGCGGAGCGCGTCGGCAGCGGCGGGGTCGCGGCAGACGACGACGCCGAGGAGGACGTCGTCGTGGCCGCCGAGCGCCTTCGTGGCGCTGTGGAGGGCGTAGTCGGCGCCGTGCTCGAGCGGGCGCAGGCCGACCGGGGTGGCGACGGTCGAGTCGACGACGACCGGGGCCGGATAGTCGGCCGCGGCCGCGAGATCGGGCATCGTCAGGAGCGGGTTCGACGGCGCCTCGAGCCAGAGCAGCTGCATCCCGTCCGGCGGCGGCCCTGTCTGGTCGAACTCGACGTGGCGCAGGCCCCAGCGGGCGAGCGTCTCGAAGAGCCGCCCGGTGCCGTAGTAGGCCCCCGATGCGAGCGCGATCGTGTCGCCCGGCGCGAGGAGCCCGAGCGCGAGCGCCGTGGCGGCGCCGGTCCCGGACGGGAAGAGCACCGCCGAGCCGCCGTCCAGCGCGCCGAGCGCCCGCTCGACCTCGGCGAGCGCCGGGTGGTCGTACCGCGCGTAGTAGAACTCCCCGACCTCGCCGTTCTCGTAGGGCCAGAGGATCTCCACGGAGAGACCCTACGCGGGTTGCAGCTCCTCGAGGCGGCCGAGGCGCGAGAGCGCCGGAAAGAGGCGCGGCCACGTCGCGGCGACGGTCATCATCAGCCCGCCGCCGAGTACGACCGCCGGCACGGCGCCGATGAGCGAGGCGACCGCGCCGGACTCGAAGGCGCCGAGCTCGTTGGATGCGCCGATGAACACCCATTCGACGGCGTTGACCCGGCCCTGCAGCTCGATGGGCGTGACGAGCGCGAGCGTCGTCGCGCGGATGTTGACGCTGATCATGTCGACGAAGCCCGAGAGGGCGAGCGCCCCGAGCGAGAGCGGGAGCGACTTCGAGAGCCCGAAGACGATCATCGCCGCGCCGAACGTGCCGACCACGACGAGAAGCGTCGGGCCCGCCCTCGTCGGAAGAGGGCGGCGCGCGAGGAGCAATCCCGCCGCGAGGGCTCCGAGCGACGGCGCCGTGCGGAGAGCGCCGAGCCCGATCGGCCCCGCATGCAGGATCGTGCGCGCGAACACCGGCGCGAGCGCGATCGAGTCGCCGAGGAGGACCGCGACGAGGTCGAGGGAGATCGCTCCCAGCAGGGTGCGCGTTCGAAGGATGAAGCGGACGCCGGCGACGAGGCTGTCCCAGTCGGGTGGAGGCTGGCCGACGAGCGGAGCCGCGCGGCGGGGGAGCACGACGATCGCCCCGAGCGCGACGACGAGGAGGGCGACGGCGGCCGCGTAGACCGCGATCGGCTCGACGGCGAAGATGACGCCGCCGAGGGCGGGGCCGGCGACGATGCCGATCTGCGAGGCGACGCTTCGCAGCGCGACCGCCGAGGCGAGGAGCTCCGCGGGGACGATCTCCGGTGTGAGCGCGCGCGTCGCCGGGCTTCCGACCGCGGAGGCGACGCCCGCGGTCGCGCCGACGGCGAGGAAGGGCCACAGGGCGTGCGCCCCGTCGATCGTGATGGCCAGCAGGACCGCGACCGTCACCAGGGTGAGGAGGACGGACACCGCGCTGACCGTCCGCCGCGAGACGCGGTCTGCGATCTGTCCGGCCGGGAGCGCGAGGAGCGGCAGCGGCACGAACTCGGCGAGCCCGACGAGGCCGAGGTCGAGCGGGTCGCGGTGGATGGCGTACACCTGCCATCCGATCGCGACCGCGACCATCTGCGACGCGAGGCCGTTCGCGAGCGAGGACGTCCACAGCCGCGCGAAGTCGCGGTCGCGAAGCGCGGGCGGGAGCCGCGTGCGCACGTCGCCAGGTTAGGCTCTCGCGGTGCACGAGACGACCGAAGCGAAGCTCGCCTGGCTCGCGGAGCTGCGCGGCGAGGCCCTGCATGCCGGAAGCGAGAAGGCGGTGGAGCGGCGGCGGGGCGAAGGGCGCCTGCTCGCGCGCGAGCGTGCGGAGAAGCTGTGCGACCCCGGCTCGTTCATCGAGCTCGACCGCTACGTGCGCCACCGCGAGTCGAACTTCGGGATGATGGATCGCCGGCCGTACGGCGACGCCGTCGTCACCGGCCACGGGACCGTCTTCGGCCGCAGGGTCTTCGTCTTCTCGCAGGACTTCACCGTCTTCGGCGGCTCGCTCAGCGAGGTGTTCGCCGAGAAGATCTGCAAGGTGATGGACCTGGCGGTGAAGTACGGGTGCCCGGTCATCGGCATCAACGACTCGGGCGGGGCGCGTATCCAGGAGGGCGTCGTCTCGCTCGCGGGCTACGCGGAGATCTTCTGGCGCAACGTGCAGGCATCCGGCGTCGTTCCGCAGATCTCGCTCGTGATGGGCCCGTGCGCGGGCGGCGCCGTGTACTCGCCCGCGATGACGGATTTCATCTTCATGGTCGAGGGCTCGTCGTACATGTTCATCACCGGTCCCGACGTGGTGAAGACCGTGACCGGCGAGGAGGTCACCTTCGAGGAGCTCGGCGGTGCGACGACGCATGCGACGAAGTCGGGCGTCGCGCAGTTCACCTCGCCCGACGAGGAGTCGTGTCTCGAGGACGCGCGCTATCTCCTGTCGTTTCTGCCGCAGTCGAACCGGGAGCGGCCGCCGTTCACGCGGACGGACGATCCGGCCGACCGCGAGGACGCGGAGCTCGATGCGCTCATCCCGGACAACCCGAACAAGCCGTACGACATGCACGACGTCATTCGTCGCGTCATCGACGGCGGGGAGTTCCTCGAGGTGAACGAGCGCTGGGCGGAGAACATCGTGTGCGGGTTCGCCCGGCTCGGCGGGCATGCGGTCGGCGTCGTCGGCAACCAGCCGCGCACGCTCGCAGGCGTCCTCGACATCGACTCGTCGGAGAAGGCGGCGCGTTTCGTGCGCACGTGCGACGCATTCAACGTCCCCCTCGTCACGTTCGTCGACGTTCCCGGTTTCCTGCCCGGGACGGCGCAGGAGTGGGGCGGGATCATCCGCCACGGCGCGAAGCTCCTGTACGCCTACAGCGAGGCGACGGTGCCGAAGCTGACGGTGATCACGCGAAAGGCATACGGCGGTGCCTACGACGTCATGAGCTCGAAGCACGTGCGCGCGGACTTCAACTTCGCGTGGCCGACGGCGGAGGTGGCGGTGATGGGGCCCGAGGGGGCGGTGAACATCGTGTTTCGCAAGGAGATCGAGGAGGCTTCCGACCCCGAGGCGCGACGCGCCGAGCTCATCGCCGACTACAAGGAGCGATTCGCGAATCCCTATTCGGCGGCCGAGCGCGGCTACGTGGACGACGTGATCGAGCCGCGGCGTACGCGCCCGGTGCTCGTCGACGCACTCGAGGCGGCGCTGACGAAGTCGGAGCCGCGGCCCTCGCGCAAGCACGGGAACATCCCGCTCTAGCGGCGCTCCGGCGAGCTTCGCGGAGGAGCCGGCGGACGGGGGCCGGGGGCCGGGGGCCGTGTGCCTGCCTGCCTGCCTGCCTGCCTGCCGGCAACCGTCACGGCGCCGTCGCGACACTCCGGCGGTCCCGTGACGGGGACTGTCCCCGGTAGCGCCCCGGCCGGACGCGGGCTATCCGGATAGGCCGGCTTCGCGGAGCGGCCGGCGGGCCCACGCGAACTCGCGCCGGTAGCCGCCCGTGAGCCGCGCGAGCGCGACGCCGTAGTCGGACGACTGGATGAACCAGTCGTTGCCGAGATAGATGCCCATGTGATCGACCTCGGACGGGCTCGAGCGCGGCCCGTGCGCGCCGAAGAAGATGACGTCCGCCGGCTGCAGGTGCGCGAAGTCGATGAGCTCGGAGCGCGGCACCTCGCCGCTCATGACGTAGGTCGTCCGGCCGCGCAGCACCGATGCGAGGTCGCCCTCGCCGGGATAGCTCGTCAGCTTGTACACCCGCCAGACGAAGCCCGAGCAGTCGTAGCCGCCGCGCGCGGGAACGCCGAAGTCGACCTCCGGCCCGTCGCTCGTCCCTCCCCAGACATACGGCATCCCGATCCGCGCGACGGCCGTGTCGAGGATGCGGCGCTGCCAGGTCGTGTACGCCGGCAACGAGAAGGTGTCGGCGAGGCTCTGGACGACGGGAACGAGCCAGCCGGACGAATGAAGGATCTGCGCCGCCGAGTAGGCCGCCTCGGCGCGCGTGGCCGGGTCGTTCGGGAGCAACTCGAGGTAGTCCTCGGCCGCGGGATGGTCGATGCGCAGCCCGAGCAGGCGGGCCGCGACCTCGGCGCCGAACCGGTCGGGGATGGTGAGGCCCGCGGCGCGCGCGCCGTGAGCGAACTCGGCCGCGGCGGCGTCGAGGCCGACGCCGTCGACGAGCTGCTCGTCGAGCATCGTCATCGTCGCCGGCGCCCCGCCGTGGGGGACCTTCGGCGGCTTCGCAGGCGGAGGAGGCGGCGCGGGCGCTGCGACGGTGGTCGTCGTCGCGGTCGTCGTCACCGCGGTCGTCGTCGTCGTGGCCACGGTCGTCGTCGAAGCGCTCGTCGTGCTCGTCGGGTCGGTGGAGGTCTGCGTCGGATCGGTCGTCGTCTGTGCGGGCTCGGTCGTCGTCACCGGGGGCGGAGGCGTCGCGGGCGCGGGCGGCGGCGCGAGCAGGCGCTTCAGCTGGAAGACGAGAGTCGCGAGAGCCTGGTCGGTGAGCGCCGCGCCCGGGCGGAAGGTCGCGGGGTTCCTCGTCCCCATCAGACCCGCGTGGGCGACGACCTTGATCTGCGGCAGCGCCCACCACATCGCCTTGTTCGACGTGTGGGTCGCTCCGAGGGCGCTCCCCGCGGAGAGGAGCAGAAGCGAAGCGACGAGCGCTCCTATGCGGCGGCCCGATCCCAACCCCGTCCTCACGAACACTTTACCCTGGTCGCGTGGAGATCGAGGTCATCCCCGAGCCGACCGAGGAGGAACGGGCGGCCATCCTCGCTGCATTGGCCGCCGCGGCCGAAAAGCCTGCTGAGCAGGCGCCCTGGGTGGAGGAAAACGGCGCGCACGCGTAACCCGAGCTGCGGCCCGGACGTTTTCTCACCATGTTCGACGAATGCATCCGCTGCAGCACCGCGCCCGCGGTCGACGAGCTCGGGTACTGCGGGCATTGCCACTGGGCGGTCCGCGCGGAGATCGAGGAGGGCCTCCACCAGCTTCGCGAGTACCTCCGCTCGTGGGCCCGGTTCGAGGACTGGTGCGAGGCGCGCGGTCTCGCGACTAGGTAGCGCGCGGCCGGAAGAGCGCCGGCGCGCTGCGTGCGTAGTCGAGGCCCGACGCCCAGGTCAAGACGACCGCGACGAGCATCGACCACCATGCGACGCCCGATCCCCACGCGCCGGCCGCGGCGAAGCCCCCCAGGGCGGCCGCGATCGCCTGCGCCCACGTCTTCAGCTTCCCGAGGTCGCGCGCGGCGAGCACGATCCCTCGCTCGATCGCAGCCTGGCGGAGCCCGGTGATGAGCACCTCGCGCACGACGATCGCGGCCACCATCCACGCCGGCACGACCCCCTGCCCCACGAGCATGACGATCGTCCCGAGGACGAGCACCTTGTCCGCGATCGGATCGAGGAGCGAGCCGAGCGGCGAGGTGCGTCCGTGCCTGCGGGCGAGCCGCCCATCGAACCAGTCGGTCGTCATCGCGATGCAGAACACGGCCGTCGCCCAGTCGTCGTGGCCGTGGAACGGCCAGGCGAAGAGCGAGACGACGACGGGGACGGAGACGGCGCGCGCGACGGTCAGCTGATCGGCGGGGCTCACGACGGGAGACAATACGGCCCGCCGATGTTCGACAAGGTCGTGGTCGCCAACCGCGGTGAGATCGCCGTCCGCATCTTCCGGACGCTGCGGG
>JAGWRZ010000008.1 GCA_028876365.1 Acidobacteriota bacterium
CGCGGCGGCCGCGAGAACACCGAGGCGATCGAGTTCCTCCAGTGGCTCAACGGGGCGCTCTACGAGCGATTTCCGGGGATCCAAACGGTCGCCGAAGAATCGACCGCCTGGCCGATGGTTTCCCGACCGGTCTCGATGGGCGGGCTCGGCTTCGGGTACAAGTGGGACATGGGCTGGATGCACGACACGCTGGAGTACTTCCGGCAGGATCCGGTCCACCGGCGCTGGCACCACAACCTGCTCACCTTCCGCCAGATGTACGCGCTGACGGAGAACTTCATCCTCCCGCTCTCGCACGACGAGGTCGTGCACGGGAAGCGGTCGCTTCTCGACAAGATGCCGGGCGACCGCTGGCAGAAGTTCGCGAACCTGCGGTCGCTGTATGCCTACATGTGGGCGCATCCGGGCAAGAAGCTCCTCTTCATGGGCGGCGAGCTCGGCGAATGGGAGGAGTGGAGCGCGGAGGGATCGCTGCACTGGAACCTGCTCGAGTACGCCGAGCACCAGGGTGTACAGTCGCTCGTCCGCGATCTCAACCGCGCGTATCGCGGCACGCCGGCGTTGTACGCACGCGACTTCGACCCGGAGGGCTTCCGCTGGCTCGAGGCGAACGACGCCGCGAACAACGTGCTCGCGTTCGCACGGCTCGACGACGAGAGCGGGAAGCCGCTCGTGTGCGTGCTCAACCTGTCGCCCGTGCCGCGCTACGACTACCGCGTCGGCATGCCCCTCTGTTGCCGCTGGAAGGAGCTCCTCAACACCGACGCGCCGTTCTACGGCGGGTCGGGCGTCGGCAACCTCGGCGCCGTCGAGGCGCAGCCGATCGGCTGGCACGATCAGCCGTTCTCCGCGCTCGTGACGCTGCCGCCGCTCGGCGCCGTCTGGCTCGTCCCCGAGTGACCCGGTCGCCGGCCGGGGCATCACGGCAGGCGAACCCGTTCGCTCGACCGGAGCGTTGTGCAGGCGATGCATCGCTCGCTCGCCCTGGCGCTCGTCTCGACGCTCGCGGTCGCATCGGCGGCGCTCGCCGCCGACGGCCGGGCAGGCGCGAAGGCGTCCCTCGTTCGGGCGGACCGCGTCACGACGCTCCGCTACGTGATCGACCTCTCCCTCACGGACGTCCACGGGCCTGCGATCCGGCTGCACGTGCGCGGCATGCGCGGGCGCCGGCTCCTCTCCGTCCGCCTGAGCGAGAGCTCGTCGGCTCCCGGGGCTCCGGCGCAGCGGCAGTCGGCGATCATCGACGGGCCGTTCCTGTACGAGGGCTCGCCGAACGGCGTGCCGGTTCTCGGACGCATCAGATGGGTGCGTGTCCCGCTCGCGCGTCTCGGCCCGGGGCCGAGCGTCGCGTCGACGCTGCGCGGTCTCAGCCCGGCGCCACTGCTCCGCGTGCTGGACGAATGGCCCGGTGCGCGCTCGGGCTCGGCAAGCGGAACCTTCCGCGGCACGGTGGCCTATGACGACCCGATCGTGCTCACCGCCCTCTCCACGCTGTCGCGGGGAGTCGAGTTCCGCGACATCCGTTTCGTCTCGCGCATCGGCGAGAACGGGTTCGTCCGCTCGATCCTCATCACCGGCAGGACGGCGGACGGAAGCCGGACGCTCCACGTGACGGCGCATCTGTATGCGTTCGGCCGCCCGGTCGACGTCACCCCTCCCGGCGAGGGGACGTTCGTCGACGAGAAGCTCCTCGGCCTCGCCGAGTAACCATCTATCGTCCCTGCGTGTTCACCACGCGCCCGGAGCTGCGGGGGAGGTTCGGCATGGTCGCGTCGACGCACTGGCTCGCGTCGGCCGCCGGCATGGCCGTGCTCGAGCTCGGCGGCAACGCATTCGACGCGGCGGTCGCGGCGGGATTCACGCTGCAGGTCGTCGAGCCGCATCTGAACGGGCCGGGCGGCGACCTGCCCGCCATCCTGTGGCCGGCGTCGAGCGGGGAGCCCGTCGTGCTGTGCGCGCAGGGGACTGCGCCCGGCGCCGCGACGATCGCGCGCTACCGCGACGAGCTCGGGCTCGACCTCGTGCCGGGGACCGGGCCGCTCGCCGCCGTCGTCCCGGGCGCGTTCGGCGGGTGGCTCGCGCTGCTCAGGGACCACGGGACGATGGAGCTCGCGGACGTCCTCCGCTTTGCCATCGACTACGCGGAGAACGGCTATCCCGTCCTCGAGCGCATCGCGGGAGCGATTCGCAACGTCGAGCCGCTCTTCCGCGACGAATGGACGACGTCCGCCGAGGTCTACCTCTCCGCGCTCGATGCGACGACGCACCGCAACCCTGCGCTCGCGGAGACGTACCGCCGGCTGGCATCCGCGCGCGATCCGCTCGCCGAGTGGTACGACGGCTTCGTCGCCGAGGCGATCATCGCCTTCCAGGCGCGCGCGTGGATGGACAGCTCCGGCGAGCGGCACCGCGGCCTGCTCGACGAGGGCGATCTCCGGATGTGGCGTGCGACCTACGAGGTGCCGCTCGAGGTCGACTACCACGGGCTCAGCGTCCTGAAGGCGGGGCCGTGGAGCCAGGCGCCGGTGTTCCTTCAGCAGCTGCGCCTGCTCGAGGGCTTCGATCTCGCCGCGATGGGGCACGCGAGCGCGGAGTACGTGCACACGATCACCGAGTGCGCGAAGCTCGCGTTCGCCGACCGTGAGGCGTGGTACGGCGATCCGCACTTCGTCGATGTGCCGATGGACATGCTGCTCTCGCGCGAGTATGCAGAGGCCCGTCGCGCGCTCGTCGGCGACGAGGCGTCGGCGGAGCTGCGCCCCGGTGGGGACGATCCGCGCCTTCCCGCGCCGGTGGCCCCGAGGATGACGGCGCCCGGAGTCGGCGAGCCGACCCGCGGGGACACCGTGCACGTCGACGTCGTCGACCGGTGGGGGAACATGATCTCGGCGACGCCGAGCGGCGGCTGGCTCTGGGGCGCGCCCGTCATCCCCGAGCTCGGCTTCTGCCTCGGCACGCGGGCGCAGATGTTCTGGCTCGAGGAGGGCCTGCCGAACTCGCTCGAGCCGGGGAAGCGTCCGCGAACGACGCTGTCGCCGACGCTCGTCGCCCGCGGCGGCGAGCCGTACCTCGCCCTCGGCACGCCCGGCGGCGACCAGCAGGACCAGTGGACGCTCAACACGTTCCTCGCGCACGTGCACTTCGAGCTCGACCTGCAGGCGGCGATCGA
>JAGWRZ010000071.1 GCA_028876365.1 Acidobacteriota bacterium
CACGCCGGGCCCCACCGCAACGGACACATGGCTCGGCGAGGGCGGTCTTGCCGACCAGCAGGGCGAGCGGGAGGAGGTGCTCGCCAAGGTCGCGGCGGGCCGGCCGCTCGGCCGCCTCGCGCAGCCCGAGGAGATCGCAGCGGTGATCGTCTTCCTCTGCTCGCCACGCGCGAGCTACGTCACCGGCGCGGCGTGGAGCGCCGACGGCGGCACCGTTCCGATCATCATCTGACACGCGCCCGCGACACTCTCGTCACGGGTTTCGCAATAGGATCGGTGGCGGGTAAGGGGGGTCGGGTCGGGACCCGTTCTTGACGCGTGTACCAGGTCCACGGCGGCCGCTTGTGCAAGCCGCTCGACGGGCTAGGCTGGCTCCACGATGCCGGAGCTCGCCGGTCATGTTGCCGATGCCTTCGAGAGCCTCGTGCGCGAGCACGAGGAGCGTTGGCTGTCGCCGCGCGCCGTCCGCTCGTACGCCTCGCGGGGTCGCAACCTGCCGGAGGAGGAGTGCCGGCTGCGGACGCCGTTTCAACGGGACCGCGACCGCATCGTCCACTCGAAGGCGTTCCGGCGGCTGCGCCTGAAGACGCAGGTGTTCGTCGATCCCGAGGGCGACCACTTTCGCACCCGCCTGACGCATACGCTCGAGACGACCGGGATCGCGCGCGCGGTCGCGCGGGCACTGCGCCTGAACGAGGATCTCGTCGAGGCGATCGGCCTCGGCCACGACCTGGGCCACCCGCCCTTCGGTCACGCGGGAGAGCAGGCGCTGGACGAGCTCCTGCGCGCGCGCGGCGGCCGCGGCTTCCGCCACAACGAGCACTCGCTCCGAGTCGTCGAGCGCCTGGAGCGCGACGGGCGCGGCCTCAACCTGACGTGGGAAGTGCGGGACGGGATCCTGAAGCACACCGGCAGCGACGAGCCGGAGACGCTGGAGGGGAGGATCGTCCGCATCGTCGACCGCGTCGCGTACATCAACCACGACATCGACGACGCCCTTCGCGCGGGCGTGCTCTCGCAAGACGACCTCCCCGATGACGAGATCGAGCTCCTCGGCGAGACGGGATCGCGTCGTATCGACACGCTCGTGCACGACCTCGTCGAGTCCTCGGCGCGAGCCGGCGACATCGTCCAGAGCCCCGAGATCGGCAACGCGATGCTCGCCCTCCGCGCCTTCATGTTCGAGCGCGTCTACCTGCGCCAGGAGCATGCGCACATCCATGCGACGATCCGGCACATCTTCGAGGACCTCGTCGACGCGCACGGCTACGACGTCGTGGACGCGACCGACTACATCGCCGGCATGACCGACCGCTTCGCCCTTTCGTACTGATGGCGCGCATCAAGGACACGTCGGTCGACCAGGTGAAGGCCGCGATCGAGATCCTTCCCCTCGTCGAGGACCACGTCCGCCTGCGCAAGACGGGAGGCACGTACAAGGGCATCTGCCCGTTCCATCAGGAGAAGACGCCGAGCTTCGTCGTCACGCCGGCGCGAGGGACGTTCAAGTGCTTCGGGTGCGGCGAGGGCGGCGATGCGATCGCGTTCGTCCAGAAGCTCGAGCAGGTGGACTTCGTCGGCGCGATCGAGTTCCTCGCCAATCGCTTCAACATCCAGCTCGAATACGAGGAGATCTCCCCCGAGGCCGACCGCGCGCGCAGGCGCCGCGAGCGCCTCGAGCAGCTGCTCGAGCGCGCCACCTCGTTCTACGAGCGGATGCTCTGGGACAGCGACCAGGGTGCGTTCGCCCGCGACTACCTTCGGAGCCGGGGGCTCGGCGAGGACGTGGCCAAGCAGTTCCGCCTCGGCTTCGCGCCGGGCGGCCCGACGCTCGCGCGTCGCGCGCGGCAGGAGGGATTCGGCTCCGACGAGCTGCTCGCCGCAGGCCTCGCGAACCGGCGCGGCAACGACTACTTCTCCCGCAGGCTCGTCTTCCCGCTCGCCGACGGGCGCGGAAAGGTGCGCGGGTTCCAGGCGCGCAAGCTTCACGACGACGACCCGCTGCAGGCGAAGTACGTCAACTCGCCCGAGAGCGACCTCTTCAAGAAGGGCGATCTCCTCTACGGCTTCGACACCGCGCGCCAGGCGATCGCGAAGGAGGATCGGGCGGTCGTCGTCGAGGGGAACACCGATGTGATCGCCCTCCGCCAGGCAGGCTTCCTCCCCGTCGTCGCGTCGATGGGGACCGCGCTCACCGACGCGCAGCTGCGCGAGCTCGGCAGGCTGTCGAGGCGCCTGTATCTCTGCTTCGACGCAGATGCCGCCGGCCAGGAGGCGACGTTGCGCGGGATGGAGCTCGCCGTCAAGCAGGGCTTCGCCGTCAACGTCGTCACGCTCGCGAAAGGGACCGATCCGGCAGACGACCCCGCCGCCTTCCAGCGTCAGCTCGGCGCGCCCGTCAGCTACCTCGTCCATCGCGTGCGGCTGCTGCACGGCCGCGCGCCCGACAAGAACTCCGCGTTCGCCGCCATCGAGGCATTCCTCCACGCGCAGCCGGACTCGCCTGAGCATCTCGACGCGCGCAGGCTCGCCACCGACCTCCTCGACCTTCCGCCCGAGACGCAGGCTGCACTCGCTCCACGCGGCCGGTCGACGGGCCTCGCGCTCTCGCCGCGGCTGCTCGACGCGGGGCTCCGGCTCGAGCGGAGCGCACTCGCCGGGGTTGCCGCGCACGAGGAGCTGAAGCGCTACCTGGCCGAGCTCGGGCCCGAGCACTTCGCAGATCCGCTCCATCGGCGCGCGCGGGCGCACCTCCTCGGCGACGAGCCGGCAGACGGCGAGCTCACCGCGCTGCTCGCCGAGCTGTATGCACGTGCCGATGAGGACGAGATCACGCTGCCGACGGCGAAGCAACTGCTGCTCCGCCTGCACGAACGGCGGCTTCAGGACGAGCTTCGGAACGCTCCCCCGGAGAGACGGCAGCAGCTCGCGATGAGGGTTGCGGAGCTGCGTGAGGAGATCGAGAGCCTGGCTACAATGGCCGCCGCCGATCCCCGGTAGCTCAATTGGCAGAGCATCCGGCTGTTAACCGGAGGGTTGTTGGTTCGAGTCCAACCCGGGGAGCTTGAGCTTGGACAGCCGTTTCGACGAGCTTCTTCGTCGGCTCGGGGCGATCGACGATCTCGTCAGGGCAGGCACGCTGCTCGGCTGGGACGAGGAGACGAAGATGCCCGTCGCCGGCGCCGACGCGCGCGCAGAGCAGCGCGCGACCGTCGAGGCCGTCACGCACGAGCATCGTGTCGATCCCGCCCTCGGCGAGCTGCTCGAGGAGCTTCGTCCTTTCGAGGACGCGCACGACAGGGACTCCTTCGAGGCGAGCGTCATCCGCGTCGCGCGTCGCGACTACCGAAAGGCGGTCCGCGTCCCGCCGGAGCTCCGCGCCGAGCTCGAGCGCGCCGGCTCGCTCGGGTATCGCGCATGGCTCCGCGCACGGGCCGACAACGACTTCGCGACCATGCTCCCCCACTTCGAGCGGAACCTCCGGCTGCGCCGCGAGTACGTCTCCTGCTTCGCGCCGGAGGGCGACCCCTACGACGTCGTCCTCGACGACTACGAACCGGGCACGACGACCGCGGAGGTCCAGGCGATCTTCGAGCGGCTGAAGGAGCGCCTCGTCCCGATGATCCGGTCCGTCGCCGAGGCAGAGCCGATCGACGATTCCTGTCTGAGCGGCTCGTTCGCGCGCGAGGCGCAGCATCGCGTCTCGCTTGCGATCCTCGAGGCGTGGGGCGTCCAGGAGGACGCGTGGCGTCTCGACTACACGGTGCACCCGTTCGAGGTGTCGATGGGGCTGCACGACATCCGGCTGACGACGCGCTTCGACGAGGACAACATCCACGGGATCCTCTCGTGCCTGCACGAGTTCGGGCACGGCCTGTACGAGCGCCAGATCGATCCGTCGTTCGCACGCACGCCCCTCGCAGACGGCGTCTCGTCCGCGATCCACGAGTCGCAGAGCCGAATGTGGGAGAACCTCGTCGGCCGCCGCACGTCCACCTGGCGCCACTTCTACCCGCTGCTCCAGCGCGAGCTGCCTGCGTTCGCCGACGTTGCGCTGACCGACTTCGTCCGCGCACTGAACAAGGTGGCTCCCACCCTGCGGCGCGTCGACGCGGACGAAGTCACCTATTGCCTGCACGTCATCCTTCGCTTCGAGATCGAGCGCGACCTGCTTGCGGGGCGCCTCGCCGTGCGAGATCTCCCGGACGCATTCGACGCGAAGATGCGCGAGTACCTCGGGCTCCAGCCGCCCGACCTCGCCAACGGCGTCCTCCAGGATGTCCACTGGTCGGACATGAGCCTCGGCTACTTCCCCACCTACGCACTCGGCAACGTCGTCTCCGTTCAGTTGTGGGAGCGGGCCGAAGCCGATCTGGGAGACCTCGACGAGCACTTCGGGCGCGGCGAGTTCGCCCCGCTGGCCGAATGGCTCCGCGAGCACATCCATCGGTTCGGGCGGACGCACGAGCCGCGCGAGCTCCTGTTCCGAACGGTCGGGTCGGGGATGGACCCGGAGCCCTACCTCGACTACCTCCAGCGCGAGCTGGAGGAGCTCTTCGGCACGAGCGTCGCCTGATCCGAGCCCCTCCGGGCTTCGCTACGATCCCAGCCGTGAGCTGGCTGTACATCGCCCTGCTCGCGTTGGCCGTTGCGGTTTTCGCGGGCGCCGAATGGCCGCGACTGCAGCCGCTCCTCGGCGCGGACGCACGACGGCGCCGGCAGCGTGCGAAGCGCAAGGCGACCCTGCACGTGGTGGAGACCGATGCGGACGACTTCGCCGCGAGCGTCGAGCGCGACCTCGCGAACCTGCCGACGATCGAAGAGACCGACCGCCGCTAGCGTCAGCGGACGACGAAGCGGGACGAGTAGAGGCGGGTGTTCGGCGTCGCGCCGTTCAGGATGTCCTCCATGTTCTTCGTCTCCTGGTAGTCCGCGACCGTCACGCTCACCGTGTGTGTGCCGCGCGCGAGTCGCTGCGGCGGGATGGTGAGGACGCCGCCCCTGTAATGGAAGTCGGAGAGCGTCTTGTCGACGGTGACCTGGATCGACGCCGGGTCGACGCCTGCGCCGGCATCGGTGACCGCCAGACGTAGGGCCTCCGTGGCGCCGACGATCCGCGTCAGGAGCTCGACCTTCGGCGGCGTCGTGTCGTTGATCCAGAAGCGGAAGGTGAAGGCGCCCGCCCTCGCCCCGGTGGGCGTGTCGAAGACGATGTCGTAGGTGCCGGGCGCCGGGAGGACGGCGCCGACGACGGGCTCGAGCTTCCCGAAGTTCGAGTACGGGTTCGTGTCGATGGGGAGGCCGGTGTCCCCGACGAGCCGGTTCTCGTCCCCGTCGATGACGAGCCGCGGCGCCACCTGCACGCCCGGCGCGTGGGAGACCACGGCGACGCCGAAGTTGGCGACCGTTCGCGTCAGCCTGAAGCGGAAGACCTCTTCCGGGCCGCCGAGCGCGACCGGGATCGGCATGCCGCCCGAGCCGTCGGGATAGCGATAGCTCGACACGAGCGAAGGCTTGCCGGCCGTGTCGCCCGCATAGGTGCCCGCGTGCGTGAGGGTGCGGGCAGGCTCGGTCCCGAGCTTCGGCGCCTCGACGTAGAACCAGTACGGCACGCGCCGGATGTCGGTTCCGCGGGTCAGGACGACGAAGCCCGCCGCCTCGCCTTCCGTCGACCCGGCAGTGACCGTGAGGTCGACCGAGCTCCCGGCGGTGACGGTCGGCACGCTCGGCGCGACCGTCGAACCGGTGGGTGCGAGCTGCGCGGCGACCGTGACCGTCCACGGCGCCGGCCCGCCGCCGGCATCCGCGACCTCGAGTGTCCGGGTCGCGGTCGTCCCGACCTTGACGAGGCCGAAGGAGAGGCCGGTCGGGTTCGTGAAGAGCAGCGGCGCGTCCGCGCGGACGAGATCGATGCGGCCGCCGCCTTCGCGCGTCGCAGGGACCTCGTTCGCGGTCCCGGTCACGTGCACCGGGTCGCCGGTCGACTCGAGCGCGGACTTGATCTCCTCGACCGTCCACGTCGGGTGGCGCTGCATGAGGACGGCGGCCGCACCCGCGACGTGCGGCGAGGCCATGCTCGTTCCGCTCCACGCCGCCCAGGCCGTCTTCGGGACCGACGAGAGCACGTTCACGCCCGGGGCCGTGACATCCGGCTTCATCTCCAGCGAGACCGGCGTCGGGCCGCTGGAGGAGAAGTCGGCGATCTCGTCGGCCGCACCGGAGTCGTTCTCCGTCGACGCTGCCACCGTGATCGCGTCGGGCGCGCTGCCGGGCGAGCCGACCGTTCCGCGTCCTCCGGCGTCGAACTCGTTCCCCGCGGCGATGACGGGGACGACGCCTGCCGCGGCGGCGTTCTCGATCGCCCTGACGACGAGGTCGCGCCCCGGTTGGATCTCCGGCTCGCCGAGCGAGAGGTTGATGACGTTCATGCCGTCGCGAACGGCGGCCTCGATCCCGGCGGCGATCTCCGGCGAGTTGCCGTCGAGGCCGAACTCTGCGGTCGGGATCGTCAGCACCTTGTAGTTGCCGATGTACGCCATCGGCGCGATCCCCGAGATGCGATATCTCGTCCCGTTCATCGTCGCGGTCGTGCCGTAGTCGCCGGCGGCGATCCCGGCGACATGGGTCGCATGATCCGAGTTCACCGGATCGAACGGCGCGCGCGCGTACTTCCACGTCTCCCCGGCGGGGGTGAACGCCCGCGCGACGATCACCTTGGGCGTCGTGTAGGCGGTATCGCCTTTCGGGAAGCCGGCCGGGTACGCGAAGCCCGTCGGATCGAAGTACGGGTGCTGCTGATCCACCCCGTCGTCGATGACGCCGATCTTCACCCCCTGGCCGGCGGTGGCGAGGTTCGAGCCCCAGAGCGCGGGCGCGCCGATCAGCTGCGGCCCCGTGTTGAGGAGGCTGTGGTAGGTGACGGACGGCCACACGGTCGCGCCCGGGATGGACGCCAGGCGTGCGAGCTCGTCCTTCGGGAGGACGACCGCGAGCCCGTCCAGCACGATGCTGTAGCGCCAGCGGACGGAGGCGCCCGGGATCGCCGTCTCGATGCGTCCCTGCAGCGTCCGCTGAGCCGACGCGAGCGTGCGCAGGTACGCGACAGCCGCGGTCGTGCGCAGCGCGAGCCGATGGTGGACGGTCGCGGCCGAGGCGAGCGCGCGGTCCTGGAGGATCGCCTGCGCGAGCGGCGGCTGCGGGAGCGTGACGACGACTTCCGTCGTCGCCGGGCCGGCGGACGTGCGCGCTGCCGCGCCGTCCGAGCCGAGAGCGCAGACGAAGAGGATCAGGGCGACGGCGGTGCGGCGCAGGCGGGACACGGTACCCGGCTACACTGTCCGCCGCGCGGATGTGGCGGAATTGGTAGACGCGCACGGTTCAGGTCCGTGTGGGGGCAACCCCGTGGAGGTTCAAGTCCTCTCATCCGCATGAGCAAGGGCGGAGCGCCGCGCCAAGGGGTGTTACGCCGAGTCGGAGCTCGCGAAGAAGGCGCTGAACGAGCCGGCGACCGCGGTGACGACGAAGATCGCCCAGATCTCGAGGAAGACGTCCACGACCTTGCCGGCCGAGGTGAGGGGATTCCGGATCTGCGACGACACGGTCAGGATCTGCACGGTGGTGAAGAAGACCGCGTCGCCGAACCCGTGGATGTCGCCGCCTTTGACACCGCGTTCCCAGTGCCAGACGAGGAGGCTTCCGATCGCGTCGACGACCGCGGTCAGCGCGATGGCGATGAGGACGCGTGCGACCAGGCGCCGGTGGCGCTCCTCCCAGTGGAAGAGCCGGGCGATCTCCTCTCGGACCATCGCGTCAGGCTGAGAGAACGGCGAGCACGTCGTCGGCGTGCGTGTCCGGCTTGACCTTCGCGAAAACCTTCTTGACGGTGCCGTCCTCCCCGATGACGAAGGTCGAGCGGCTGACGCCCATGTACGTGCGCCCCATGAACTTCTTCTCGCCCCAGACGCCGTACTCCTCGGCGACGCGGTGGTCGGTGTCGGCGAGGAGGGTGAACGGGAGCCTGTACTTGCCTCGGAACTTCTCATGCGAGCGCGCATCGTCGGGGGAGACGCCGAGCACGACCGCGCCGGCCCGTTCGAACGCGTCCCACGCGTCGCGGATCCCGCACGCCTGCGTCGTGCACCCGGGCGTGTCGTCCTTCGGATAGAAGTAGAGGACGACGGGCTTGCCGCGCAGGCCCGACAGGCGGACCGGTTGCCCGCTGTCGGCCGTCAGCTCGAAATCCGGGGCTTCTTCCCCCTCTGCGATCATCGCCGACGGATGCTAACGGCACATCACATCGTCGCGTTCCTCGTGCTGGCGGTCACCTGGGCGGCCGCCTTCGTCGCGGGCGTGACCTACCTCCGCCGGCGGGAGCCCCGGGCCATCGTCACGCACCTGCTCGCCCTCGCCCAGTCGGTGCTCGTCGCCCAGGTCGCGCTCGGCCTGCTCCTCCTCTCCGAGCACAAGCGCGCGCCTGCCAAGCTGCACTATCTGTACGGGACGCTCGCGCTCCTGGCGGCGCTCGCTCCGTGGTTGTACGCCCCTGCGGAGCGGCGCGCCCGGCTCGGCTGGTTCGCCGGCGCTACCCTGGTGGCAGGAGCGCTCGCGGTGCGCGCGTACATGACCGGCACATGAGCTCGTTCTTCTCCCGCATGAACCCGACGGTGCGCGGGTTCCTCGTCATCCTGGCGATCGTCGCCGTCATCGTCGTGCTCCAGCTCGAGGCGACCCTGGCCGCCCTGTGGATCCTCGCCCGCATCGCCTTCCTGCTCGCGATCGCGTTCTTCATCTACCTGGTGTGGCGGGAGCGGCGGGGAGAGATCGCGCAGTGGCCGGCGCGCGCGTCGGTCGTCTTCTACGGCGCCGCTGTTCTCGCCGTCGCCGATCTGGGCGTCTACTGGTACGGCGGGGCGGCCGGTCTCCAGGTCCTGGCCTTCGTCGCGGTGCTCGTCCTCTGCGGCTTCGCCATGTGGCGAACCTGGAGGGACCAGCACACTCTTCTCTAGGCTTCGGCGCGAACGGAGGCGCCATCGAGCGCGGCGAGGGCCTCGCGCACCGGGACGTGCTTGCCGACGAAGATCGGCGTGTCGCGCTCGGTGTACGCGGAGGCCTCGCTGTCGCGCAGCGTCAGCATGAGGTGCATGAAGTCCGCCGGCTCGTCGCACTCGAACGCGGTCATGAACTCCTGATCGTCGATCCCGAACGAGTACGTCGTGTGGTTGTGGATGGTCGCGAACTCGTGCCCGACACGCATGTGCTCGTCCATCGCCCGCTGCCGGTCCTCCGCGGGCAGCGCGTACCAGGGGCGCACCTTCACGAACGGGTAGACGACGAGGTAGGGGGAGCCCTTGGGGATGATCTTCCGAGGCTTGCGCGCGCTCGTGTACGACGACGCCTTCGTCGTCGCGAGGTACGAGTAGGGCGTCTCCAGCCACGCCGAGAGCGGGGTGCCGTTGAGCGCCGTGCCGAGCTCCAGCAGGTCCTCGTACCGAGTCGTGATCTTCCAGAGGAAGAAGTCCACCTCCGGGCGGACGCCGGTCGTCGTGTAGCAGCGGAGCGCGTCGAAGCGGTCGGCGAGCTCGTCGACCGCATCGGCGAACGCCTCCTTGCCGGCCTGGCGCTCGTCGATCGGCAGCCGCCGCCATGCCGGATCGACGCGGTAGAACGTGTATGCGACGTACTGGCCGTCCACGCGTCCAAGGTTACCCGGGCGCGAGCACGCGGCGGAGCAGGCCGGCGTTCCCGGGATTCACCGGCGCCAGGAGCGAGAGGCGCAACCGGTAGGTGGCCGTCGCCGTGGGAACGCGAAACGGGAGCGTCGTCGGGGCGCCGCCGATCGCCCGCCCTCGTTTCGAGACGAGGAGCTTTCCGAGGCCACGATAGAGCTGCGCGACGAACGTGCAGTCGATGTCGCACGTGAGCGTGAGCACCCGGCCCGTCTGCACCACCTGCGCCCGCGGGGTCAGGTGCATCCCCGGGCACGCCGCGATGACGCCGCGGCGGGAGAGCTCCATCGCCGTCCGCACGGCAGGGAGGCTCGACTTCGGGGTGTCGTCCGGGTAGTAGAGGCCGGACTGCCAGCCCGTCATCGCCTTCTCGTCGATCGCGTGGAAGATGAAGAAGCCCTTCACGGTCGGGTCGCAGAAGGCGAGCTGCATCGCCTGCTTGTAGTAGGCCGCCTGGGTCGCCTCGTCCACGGGCTGCGTCACCGGCACCTCTGTCCCGGTGTACAGAGACTGCTTCGCCGGCGGGATCTGCGACTCGACGCCGAACTCGTCGAAGTAGATCGGGAGCGTCGAGCCGGGCTGCCCGGTCCCGTCGAAGGCCTGGCCGAGCAGCGTCACGAGCTTGCCGTAGTCGGCGAGCTCGATCGTCGTCGTGTTCGGATGGACGCCGGCGGCGGGCGCGATGCTCGAGTGCTCCTCGTACGGATGGAGCGAGAGCGCGTCCATGATCGGCGTCGTCCGCCCGCTCGCCCGGTACGCGGCGCCCATGTCGGCGATGAACGCGGTCGGCGAGTGCGTCGGCCGGATCCCTCCGCCGACGTCGCCGCCGCGGGGCGCCAGGGCGCCGCCGATCACCTCGACGGCGGGGTTCACCGCCTTCACCGCGTCGTAGGTGCGCGCGAGGAGCGACTCGTAGGCGGGAGCCGCCACGTCGGCGCCGCTGTCGTCGAACTGGGGAAGCCAGTAGCGGTTGAGGTTCGGCTCGTTCCCCACGATCAGATGGCGGACGCCGCTGACGCGGACGACCGACGCGGCGTACGCGGCGAAGTCGGCCTGGTCGGTGTCGCTCAACGGCGTCGTCCGGCTTCCGTAGTTCATGACCGTCGTCAGGACCTCGATGCCGTCGTTCTTCGCAGCCGTCATCACGTTCCCGAGGATGGTCGCGTCGGACGCGGAGACCGCCGTCTCGCCCGGCGCCCACACCTGGGTGATGCGCACCGCCCGGAACCCCGCGGCGGCGAGGAGATCCATCTGCTGCTGCGCCACCGCCGGGTCGGCCGAGCGGACCGCGTCCTCGGTCGCGCCGATGAGCAGCGTGGGGCCGCCCGCGCGCGCGGCGGGAGCGAGCGTCAGCGCCGCGAGCGCGGCTACCGTGACGAGGCTGTGGCGGAACGCGTGCAAGCTCAGCTCCAAGCATTGCCGACGAAGCCGGGTGTGTACCTCTTCCGGGACGCCGGAGGAGAGGTTCTTTACGTCGGCAAGGCGAAATCTTTACGTCCGCGTGTCCGCTCGTACTTCCAGAGGACGGGAGACGGCCGCACCCAGATCCAGCTCCTGCCCGCGCGGGTCGCCGACATCGAGGTCATCGTCACCGGCAACGAGGTCGAGGCGCTCCACCTCGAGCAGAACCTCGTCAAGCGGCACCGGCCGCCGTTCAACGTCCGGCTGCGCGACGACAAGTCGTTCCCGTACATCGCGGTCACCGTCGAGGACGAATACCCGCGGGTCATGTTCACGCGTGAGCGTCACCGGCAGGGCGTCTGGTACTTCGGCCCCTACGCGAACGCGAAGAAGGTCCGCGAGACGCTCGACGTCCTCAACCGCGTCTTTCCCTACCGGCCGTGCGAGGGCCCGAAGCCGGGCCGGCACTCGGGC
>JAGWRZ010000002.1 GCA_028876365.1 Acidobacteriota bacterium
CCCAGGCGAGGAAGAGGCCGGCGAGACCCGCGTTCGACTCGATTGTGGACATGCTGGGCGTCGAGATCATACGGGCCGGATGAGCGTCCGAAAAGTCATTTTCCGGCCCATGAACGTGGTACGCATCTCTTGAAAAGATGGGCCGTCCGGCCCATTGTCGGCCGTTTGCCGCCCCAGTACCGTCACGGGACTGGGCGATGCACACTGCGGCGTGCCTTGGTTTGCAACCGCGGTGAGCAACGTGGGAAGGCCCGCCGCGCCGACCCCCCCGAGCGGCGGGCTTTTCCATTTCTCCCTTCCACCCCGGAGCTGCCTTAACCCGATCCACATGGGACGGAGCTACCCTGCCCGTGCTTTGGTGAAGCGGGTCCTCCTGGCCTCCCCGCGGGGCTACTGCGCGGGTGTGGAGCGGGCAGTCGAGACCGTCAAGCGGGCGCTCGCGCTGTACGGCGCGCCGGTGTACGTCCGCAAGCAGATCGTCCACAACGCACACGTCGTCCGGGAGCTCGAGGCGGACGGCGCGGTCTTCGTGGACTCGGTCGGCGAGGTGCCCGAGGGCGCGCACGTCGTCTTCTCCGCGCACGGCGTCTCCCCGGCGGTGCGCGAGGCGGCGGACGCGCGTCGGCTCGAGACGATCGATGCGACCTGCCCGCTCGTCACGAAGGTCCACGCACAGGCGCGCCGGTACGCGGAGCGCGGCTATCGCGTCGTGCTCATCGGTCACGCCGGGCACGAAGAGGTCGAGGGCACGACCGGCGAGGCGCCCGAGGCGATCGTCCTGGTCGAGTCGGTCGAGGAGGCGGAGCGAATCGAGCTGAGCGCGGGCCGGCTCGCGTACATCACGCAGACGACCCTGTCGGTGGACGAGACGCACGAGATCATCGCGGTGCTGCGGCGCCGGTTCCCGCACATCGAGGGACCTGCGCGCGAAGACATCTGCTACGCGACATCGAACCGGCAGTGGGCGGTGAAGGAGCTCGTCGGCGCTGTCGACGTCCTCCTCGTCGTCGGCTCGCGCAACTCCTCCAACTCGCTGCGCCTCGTCGAGGTCGCACGGGCCGCGGGCGTCGCGTCCTACCTCGTCGACGACGCCTCGGAGATCGACGAGCGCTGGCTCGCTGCCGCCGAGGTCGTCGGCGTCACCTCCGGCGCGTCCGCGCCCGAACGTCTCGTCCGCGGCGTCTGCGAATGGTTCCGCGCACGCGGCGTCCGCGACGTCGCCGAGTACGCGTCGACGTTCGAGGACGTCGTCTTCCGGCTGCCCGTCGAGCTGCGGCGCGCCGAGCGCTCGGCCGCGTAGGCCCTACGACGCTCTCGCGATCGACACGCCCGCGTCGCCGTCGACGCGGATCTCGACCGCGAGCACCTCCGACTTGATCCGGTCCTCCCAGCGCAGCAGCGGCCGGGCGTCGGCCGGGAGCGTGAGGACGATGCGGTCGGTGAGCGCGAGCCCCTGCTCCTTGCGCATCGTGTTCACCTGGCGGATGAGATCGCGGACACGTCCCTCGAGCACGAGCTCGTCGTCGAGGGATGTGTCGAGCGCGACGGTGACTCCGTCCGCCGATGCGACGGCGAACCCCTCCGTCCCGAGCCGCTCGACGAGCACCTCGTCCGGCTCGAGCTCGTGACCGGCGGCGCGGAAGCGGCCTCCGCCGAGCTCCTCGAAGTCGCCGGACTGCAACGCCTGCTGCACCGCACGCAGCTCCCGGCCGAGCCGCGGACCGAGCGCCGGCAGGTTCGGCTTCACGCGCAGCTCGGCCTCGACGACGCCGAACTCGACCTCCTTGACGTTCACCTCGTCGGCGATCTCGTCCGTGTGAGACGACGAGATGCCTTCGACGACGAGCTTGCGCAGCGGCTGCCGCAGCTTGTGCCCGGCGGCGTTTCGCGCCTGATGGGCGAGCGTGACGACGCGGCGCACGTTCTCGACGTCGCGGAGCAGGTCGCGGTCGGGATCGTCGACCTCCGGCCAGCCTGCGAGGTGGACCGATGCCGGGCCGTCGTGGACGAGGTTGCGCCAGAGGTGATCGGTGACGAACGGCAGGATCGGCGCCATCACCCGCAGCGTCTGCACGATCGCGTACCAGAGCGTCTGGAATGCGGCTCGGTCCCCGCCCTCCCAGAAGCGCGGGCGCGAGCGCCGGATGTACCAGTTGGAGAGATCGTCGACCCACTCCTGGTACGCGCGCATGACGTCGACGGTCAGATATCCCTCGTACGCGGACTCGGCGTCGCGCACGAACGCATGCGTCCGTTCGACGAGCCAGCGGTCGAGCGCCGGGAGATCGCCTTCGAGGTTGAGCGCGGACCACGAGGGGCGGAACTCGTCGATGTTCGCGTATTCGACGAAGAACTTGACGGAGTTCCAGAGCGTCAGCAGCTCGCGCTTGATCTCGCCGGCCGGGCCGAAGCCGAAGAGGAGATTCCGTTCCGGAGGCTGGGCGCAGTACTGCCAGCGCATCACGTCGGCGCCCATCTGCGCGAATGCGTCTTCCGCGGGGATCGTGTTGCCCCACGAGGCGTGCATCTCGCGGCCGTGCTCGTCCAGCATCTTCTCGTAGCCGAGCACGCGCCTGTACGGCGACCGGCCGGTGAGCGCGACCGACATGAAGAACTGCGAGTAGAACCACAGCCGGATCTGCTCGCGCATCTCCGAGACCCAGTCGGCGGGGAACCACTCCTCCCAGTAGCCGTGGTCGGGGAGATCGGCCCTCGTCAGGCCGCGGGCGGCGCCCGTCGCGTAGCCCTCGTCGATCCACTCGGGGTTCTGCCAGCCGAGGGTCGAGAACGGGACGATGCCCGCGTCGAGCCACACGTCGCCGACCTCGGCGATGCGGTGCACCGGCTCGCCGCACGCCTCGCAGGAGATCGGGACGCGGTCGATCCACGGCCGCCGAAGCTCCTCGAGCTGGTCGATCCCCTCGACCGCGCGCTCGGCGAGCTCGGCCTTCGACCCGACGACATTGAGATGCCCGCACGCGCACGGATAGAACGGCAGCGGCAGGCCGTAGTAGCGACGGCGCGAGATGTTCCAGTCGCCCATGTTGCGCAGCCAGTCGTCCATGCGCTTGCCCATGTACTCGGGCGTCCATTCGACTTTCGCGTTCTCGTCGAGCAGTGTCGGGCGTACCTCTTCGACGGAGATGAACCAGTCGTCGGAGAGCCGGAAGATGAGCGGCGTGTCGCAGCGCCAGCAATGCGGGTACGCGTGCGCGTACAACCCGGACTCGACGAGGAAACCGGTCTCGCCCAGACGGCCGATGATCTGGTCGGCGGCCTCGGTCGTCGAGAGGCCGTGCAGCCAGCCATAGTTCTCGTAGAAGCGGCCCGCCTCGTCGACCGGGGTGAGCACCGGCAGGTCGTGCACGCGCGCCAGCTCGAAGTCCTCGCCGCCGGCGCCCGGCGCGATGTGAACGATCCCGGTCCCCTGGTCCATCGTCACGTCCCCCCAGGGGATGACGCGATGCTCGACCTTCGACCCGGGCTCGAGCTCGTCGAACGGGCCGCGGTAGCGGCGGCCGACGAGCTCGCGTCCGGGGAGCCGCTCGACGAACCTGTCGTCCGGGAAGAGCTTCACCGCGACCCACTCCCCGTTCTCGCGCCGTCCGTACTCCTCGTCCGGGTGCACCGCGGCCGCGACGTTCGCCGGCAGCGTCCACGGCGTCGTCGTCCACACGACGAGCGACTGCCCGTCGGCGTCGAGAAGCGGGAAGCGCACGAAGAGCGAGGGGTCGGATCGCTCCTGGTACACACCGGACATCGCGAGCTCGTGCTGCGAGATCGACGTGCCGCAGCGCGGGCACCACTCGGTCGCGCGGTGTCCCATGTACAGCCAGCCGCGACCGTGGACGATCTTCAGGAACTTCCAGATGTACTCGATGTTCGTGTCGCTGAAGGTGAAATAGTCGCGTCCCCAGTCCATCCACTGGCCGAGCCGGATGGAGCCGCGCGTGAGCGCCTCCGACGACTGGACGACGACGTCGCGGCAGCGGCGCGCGAACTCCTCCAGCCCGAACTCCTCGATCTCGCGCTTCGAGTTGAGGCCGAGCGAGCGTTCGACGCCGACCTCGATCCAGAGGCCCTGGCAGTCGAAGCCGTTCTGGTAGCGCTGGTCGAAGCCGCGGAGCGCCTTGTAGCGCTGGAAGACGTCCTTCAACGTCCGGCCCCAGGCGGTGTGGACGCCGAGAGCCATCCGGTTGGCCGTCACCGGCCCGTCGACGAAGGAGAACTTCGGGCCTCCTCGATTCTGCTCCCTCAGGACCTGGAAGGTTCCCTCCCGCTCCCACGCGGACAGGACCTCCTCCTCCAGAGCAGGGTGGTCGGGTACCGTCGGGAGCGGCTGGAAGACTTCTGCGGCCATGCGGGAAGCGAAGTCTAGAGAGGGACGTTCTATCTCCTGCAGGACCGGATACCGAAAGGACCTAGATGGCAACTGATGTGACGGATTCGACCTTCGAGAACGAGGTGCTCCAGAGCGGCGAGCCCGTGCTCGTCGACTTCTGGGCGGAGTGGTGCGGCCCCTGCCACGCCGTCTCGCCGGTGCTGGAGAAGATCTCGGAGGAGCGGAAGCTGAAGCTCGTCAAGGTGAACATCGACGAGAACCAGAACCTCGCGATGCGCTACGGGATCCAGTCGATCCCGAACATGATCCTCTTCGAGAACGGCGAGCCGAAGGCGAACGCCGTCGGCGCCATGCCGAAGGGGATGCTCGAGCGCCAGCTCGGACTGGCCGAGTGACGAGGGACGCC
>JAGWRZ010000072.1 GCA_028876365.1 Acidobacteriota bacterium
GTCGAGGTGCACGTGCTCCAGGGCGAGTCGGAGATGGCGACATACAACAAGACGCTCGGCAAGTTCCAGCTCGTCGGCATCCCGCCGGCGCCGCGCGGCATGCCGCAGATCGAGGTCACCTTCGACATCGACGCGAACGGGATCATCAACGTCTCGGCGAAGGACCTCGGCACGGGGAACGTCCAGCAGATCCGCATCGAGGGCGGCTCCGGGCTGTCCGAGGACGAGGTGAAGCGGATGATCTCCGATGCCGAGTCGCACGCGGACGAGGCGCACCGGCTGCGCGAGGCCGCCGACACGAAGAACGTGGCGGAGACGCTCGCCTACCAGACGGAGCGCTCGCTCAAGGAGCACCGCGAGAAGCTCGACGAGTCCGACGCCTCGACGATCGAGGGCCGGGTCATGGAGCTGCGCCAGGCTCTCGAGGGCGACGATCTCGCGGACATCCGCGCGAAGATGGAGGCGCTCCAGGAGGCGTCGCACTCACTCGCGGAGGCGGTGTACGCGCAGGCGACCGCGCAGGCGCAGGCCTCGACCGCCGGCAACGGCTCCTCCTCGGCCGACGAGGAGGTCGTCGAGGAGGGCGAGTACGAAGACGTGACCAATGACTGACGAGCACGTCGAGCAGGAGGAGCAGCAGCCCCGGGACGAGCAGGCGGTCGACGACCGCCTGCTCCGCCTCGCCGCCGACTTCGAGAACTACAAGAAGAGGGTGGAGCGCGAGCGGGCCGCGACCGTCGCGCTCGCGAACGAGCGGCTGCTGAAGGAGCTGCTCCCGATCCTCGACGACCTCGAGCGGGCGCTCGCCGCGGCCGAGCAGCACGAGGAGGCGCAGCTCGAGCAGGGCGTCCGCCTCACGCACCGCTCGCTCGCGTCGCTTCTCGAGCGTCAGGGCGTGAAGGAGATCGCCGCCGACGGCAAGTTCGACCCGCACGTGCACGAGGCGCTTCTCGCGCAGCCGTCCGAGGAGGCGGAGCAGGGCGACGTCATCGACGTCATCCAGAAGGGCTACACGCTCGGCGACCGCGTCGTCCGTCCCGCGAGGGTGATCGTCGCCGAGTGATGGCCACGCTCTACGACACGCTGGAAGTGAAGAAGGGCGCCTCCGACGAGGAGATCAAGAAGGCGTACCGCAAGCTCGCGCGCAAGCACCACCCGGACGCAAACGGCGGCGACAAGGACGCCGAGGAGCGCTTCAAGCAGGTCCAGCACGCCTACGACGTGCTCTCCGATCCGGAGAAGCGGAAGCAGTACGACCGCTTCGGCTCCGAGAACGGACGCGCCGGCGCCCCGGGCGGCGGCGGGCCGACGGTGGACTTCGGCGACTTCGACCTCGGCGACATCTTCGGCGGCCTGTTCGGCGGAGGCGCCGGCGCGCGCACCCGCGCGGCCCGGCAGCCGGTCCGCGGCGCCGACGTCGAGGCGGAGGTGCATCTCTCCTTCGAGGACTCGCTGCGCGGCGCGCAGCCGAAGGTCCCCGTCGAGATGACCGTCGCCTGCCACGAGTGCGGCGGCACGGGCGCGCGTCCCGGCACCGCTCCCGTCATCTGCCCGGAGTGCAACGGCCGCGGCGTGAAGGCGGAGAACCAGGGCCTCTTTGCGTTCTCGCAGCCGTGCCCGCGCTGCCGCGGCAACGGCACCGTCATCGAGCAGCCGTGCGGAAACTGCCGCGGGAGCGGACGCGAGCGGCGCATCAAGACGTATGCGGTGAAGATCAAGCCCGGCGTCAGGGACGGGACGCGCATCAAGCTGAAGGGGAAGGGGGAGCCGGGCCGGAACGGCGGGCCCCCCGGAGACCTCGTCGTCGTCACGCGCGTCGCCGAGTCGCCGGTCTACGAGAGGCGCGGCGACAACCTCGTCGTCGAGGTGCCCGTGTCGTACGCGACGGCGACGCTCGGCGACAAGGTGGAGGTGCCGACGCCCGACGGCCCGGTGTCGCTGAAGATCCCGGCGGGGTCCGAGGACGGGAAGCTGCTGCGCATCAAGGGCCGCGGCGCGCCGAAGCTCAACGGCTCCGGCAGGGGCGACGTGCTCGCACGGGTGCGGATCCAGGTGCCGAAGCGCGTGAACAAGAAAGAGCGCGAGCTCCTCGAGGAGCTGAAGAAGGCGGGCGGCTGATGCGCGCATGAACGATCGCGGCATGTACATGATCAGCGTCGCGGCCGACCTCGTCGGCATGCATCCGCAGACGCTTCGCATCTACGAGGCGAAGGGCCTCGTCCGTCCGAAGCGCACGCCCGGCGGCACGCGCCTCTACAGCGAGGCGGACGTCGAGCGGCTGCGCATCATCCAGCGGCTGACGAGCGAGCTCGGCCTGAACCTCGCGGGCGTCGAGCTCGTCCTGCGGCTCGAGGACGAGCTGCGGAAGGCGCATGCGCAGATCGAGCGGCTCCGGCGGGAGGGCAAGCAGGAGGTCCAGAACGTGCACAAGCACTACCGCCGGGACCTCGTGCTCTATCGAGACGAACGACTACCGGAAAGAACCTGAATGGACTTCAACAAGCTCACCGTCAAATCGCAGGAAGCGATCGCCGCCGCGCAGGAGCTGGCGCGCCGCATGGGCAATCCGGAGCTCTACCCCGAGCACCTCACGCTCGCGCTGCTCGATCAGGAGCTGCCGCGCGAGCTCGTCCCCGACGCGGACGCGCTGCGCGCGCACGCGGAGGCGCTCCTGGCGGCGAAGCCGCGCATCGAGGGCGCCCAGCAGCAGCCGACCGTCTCGGCCGCGCTCTCGCGCGTGCTCGACAAGGCGGAGGGCGAGGCGAAGCGGATGCGGGACGAGTACGTGTCGACCGAGCATCTGCTGCTCGGCCTCGACGTCGTGCCGCGCACGGAGCTCGAGGCGAAGATCGAGGCGGTGCGCGGCGGCCGGCGCGTCACCTCCCAGGATCCCGAGGGCACCTACCAGGCGCTGTCGAAGTTCGGCCGCGACCTCACGGAGGCGGCCGAGGAGGGGAAGCTCGATCCGGTGATCGGGCGCGACGAGGAGATCCGCCGCGTCATCCAGGTGCTCTCGCGCCGCACGAAGAACAACCCGGTGCTGATCGGCGAGCCCGGCACGGGCAAGACCGCGATCGTGGAGGGCCTCGCGCAGCGCATCGTCGACGGCGACGTGCCCGAGGGGCTGAAGGGGAAGCGCGTGTGGGCGCTCGACATCGGCGCGCTCCTCGCCGGCGCGAAGTACCGCGGCGAGTTCGAGGAGCGGCTGAAGGCGGTCCTCGGCGAGATCGAGAACGCGGAGGGAAACCTCGTCCTCTTCATCGACGAGCTGCACACGATCGTCGGCGCCGGAGCGGCCGAGGGCGCGGTCGACGCCGCGAACATGCTCAAGCCGATGCTCGCGCGCGGCGAGCTCCGGTGCGTCGGCGCGACGAC